>NZ_JAUFNS010000013.1:0-183761 GCF_041060445.1 Pseudomonas sp. W2-17
GTTACTGGCCTGAGGAGGGCTTTTTTTCTCTTTGCATAAATAAAGAATACCCCGAGTTGATCGGGGCATTTTTTGATTAGCTGCTGGTTATTTCGTTTTCACACGGTCTGTGTAGGACCGGCTTTAGCCGGGAAGAGGCCAGCGTGGGCGCCATCAGTTTTGCGGTGTTGCACCTGACGCTTTCCCGGCTGAAGCCGGTCCCACTGACATCATAAGCCTGTCCGCACGGCAACATCCCGTAACCGCCCCATCGTTGACCACTCGTCGGACCGCCTGCATCCTGCGCCGCCTTAAATTGGCGGGCATCAGGAAGGTCATGTTCAAGGACGATAAAGAAGATCCCTTTTGGGCTAACTCGATCTTCAAAGGCACTACGCTTCCCAACGGAGGCGCGTCGTGGGCAGCGTGGAACCCGCCTCCCGAACCCGTGCGGGTGCCCACTCCAATGCCTGAGCGCTGGCCCGAGCCGAAGGCGCGTACCGACAAGGTATTCGCTAAATCCTGTACCGGGGAATGGTGCAGCACTGCCGCCGGAACCACAGTAGAACCCGTCTCCAACTTCGGCGCGATCATGATGGCGGGCGCCATGCTGCTGCCCTCTGCCTCCGACGCCATTGCCGCCGCACTCGGCGCAGACATGGGATTAGGCCGAATGGCCGGTGGCGGCATCATGCAGCGCAGCCACACTTGGCTGCTTCGCGGAGCCGGCGGACCGGCGAGTCTCTTCATTGTGGGCATGCTCCCGGCGAAGATGGGCGACGGCACGCTCTACACCGATGACGAATTGCGCAACCTGACTCAGGCAACAACACGGGTGCGTTTCCAGCTGCGCCTGGATGCCGAAGGCGAATTGCAGATTTACGGCATCCATTCCAAGGCATCAGGCGACGATTCGGTCCGCACCGTGCAAGCCCGCTGGAATGCCGACAAAAGCGCGATGGAAGCCCATCTCAACGGCGTCACCATTCTCATGACGCCGCGCCGAGGTCGATACGGGACGCTGGAACCGCTGGTTTATCCTGAAAACAGCGACGCGCGCTTAGGCACCATTCTCGTCCACCCGATCCCGGACGACGCCGACAGCCAGCTCGAAGGCCTCCCCGGCGACGACATCACCGCAGAAGACTGCATCCTCGTCTTCCCCGCTGATTCGGGGCTGAGGTCGATGTATGTGGTGTATGCGCGGCCGTTTAATGGGGATCATGGGTATCATCCGCCACCCGCTGGACTTGAAGCCTTCCCAGATGCAGTGAAAGTGACCGGTAAAACAAAGGTCCAAGGTGGAGGTGGTCTTCGCAAACGCTGGAAGGATGGCAAGGCCCGTATATTGGAATGGGACAGCCAACATGGAGCGGTTGAGATTTACGATAAACAAGGTAAGCACCTGGGTGAGTTCGACGCCGTCACTGGCGAGCAAACCAAACCAGCACAGCCCGGCCGCAAAGTAGAAAAATAGGAGCTACCTCCATGTACCTAGAGATTAATGGTTTTCTGCCGAATGATGATCCGGACGATTCTTTGAAATACGAGCTGGCAGTGGACAGAGCGCTGACTGATCAGATAGTCAGCGTTCTCGGCCACGAAAGTCTTAATGCCATGGCTGCAGCCGAATGGCCTCTTAAGAGTAAGCAAGTTGCAGAGCTCTCGTTACTGCTTGGACAGCCCCTCCCCTCGCATCTGGCATTATTCATAGGCGTCGTCGCGTAGGCGTCATCACCGTGGCTCAAAGTGAGTCTCCACTCAAGCCCAGCAAATCGCCAAATCTCACACAAAAAAAATCCCCGAACCAGTCGGGGATTTTTATTCGGACGATCAGCTCAAGAGCAGATCAGTCCTCGCGATAGCGACGCAGCTTCAGCTGCTTACCGGCAACGCGGGTGTCTTTCAGCTTGGCCAGCAGACGCTCGAGGCCGTCTTCCGGCAGCTCGACGAGGCTGAAGCTGTCACGCACCTGGATGCGACCGATTGCTTCGCGAGCCAGACCGCCTTCGTTGAGGATGGCGCCCAGCAGGTTTTTCGCAGCGATGCCGTCGCGGGCACCCAGCGCGGTACGGCAGCGAGCACGGCCTTCGGCCAACGGCACCGGGGCACGACGTTCGCGATCGCCACGATCAGGACGGTCGCCTGCTGGACGCTCAGGACGATCACCACGTGGCGCGTTGTTCGGCACCAGTGGACGTTCTTTTTCGATCGCGCTCAGGGTCAGCGCCTGACCATTGGTGGCCTTGCGCAGCAGAGCAGCGGCCAAGGCACGCGGAGTGCAACCGATGTCGGCAGTCAGGCGGTCCAGCAGTTCGCCATGGCTTGCTTCGGCATCAGCAACCAGCGGCGACAGGCTGTTGGTCAGTTTCTTGATGCGGGCATCGAGAACGGCCTGGGAGTCCGGCAGGCGGACTTCGGCGATTTTCTGACCAGTCATGCGCTCGATCACTTGCAGCATGCGACGCTCACGCGGCGTTACCAGCAACAGCGCGCGACCTTCGCGACCGGCACGACCAGTACGGCCGATACGGTGAACGTAGGCTTCCGGGTCGTACGGCATATCAACGTTGAACACGTGGGTGATACGCGGAACGTCAAGACCACGAGCAGCAACGTCGGTCGCAACAACGATGTCCAGACGGCCATCCTTGAGGGAGTCGATGACGCGCTCACGCTGGTTCTGGGCGATGTCGCCGTTCAGCGCAGCAGCCTTGTAGCCTTTGGCTTCAAGGGCGCTGGCCAGATCCAGAGTGGCCTGCTTGGTGCGCACGAACATGATCAGGGCGTCGAAATCTTCGACTTCCAGCAGGCTCAGTACGGCAGAGGTCTTCTGGTCAGCGTGAACCAGCAGGTGAGCCTGCTCGATCGCGGTAACGGTTTGGGTCTTGCTCTGGATCTTGACGTGTTTCGGGTCTTTCAGGTGACGCTCTGCGATCGCGCGGATCGACTGCGGCAGGGTCGCCGAGAACAGCACGGTCTGACGCGTTTCAGGCATGGCCTTGAAGATGACTTCGAGGTCATCCATAAAGCCCAGCTTGAGCATTTCGTCGGCTTCGTCGAGAACCAGGTGGTTCACGGTCGCCAGGACTTTCTCGTCACGACGCAGGTGGTCGCACAGACGACCCGGAGTAGCGACGACGATTTGAGCGCCGTTACGAATGGCTTTCAGCTGCGGGCCCATCGGCGCGCCGCCGTAGACAGCCACAACGGTCACGCCCGGCATTTGCTTGGCGTAGGTTTCGAACGCGGTGGCCACTTGCAGGGCCAGCTCACGAGTCGGCGCGAGGATCAGCGCTTGCGGCTCGCGTTTCGTCGGGTCGATCAGGCTCAGGATTGGCAGAGCGAAGGCGGCGGTTTTACCGGTACCTGTCTGCGCCTGACCGATCATGTCGTGACCAGCGAGAATAATTGGGATCGATTGCTGCTGAATGGCCGAAGGCTCTTCGTAGCCGGTAGCGATAACAGCTGCAAGAATGGTCGGGTGAAGGTTAAGAGCGGCGAAGCCGCCGGATTCCTGGGTCATGGGTCTGCCTCTGAGTGCATCCGCAAAGACCCATGCTTCAAAGCTGCGCGTGCCGTGTAAGACCCTAGAGTCACCCTGGCTGCTTTGTCGGCGGGGATTTGCGAAA
This sequence comes from Pseudomonas sp. W2-17, assembly GCF_041060445.1. NCBI lineage: Bacteria > Pseudomonadati > Pseudomonadota > Gammaproteobacteria > Pseudomonadales > Pseudomonadaceae > Pseudomonas > Pseudomonas sp. W2-17. The sequence continues at coordinate 3,612 of NZ_JAUFNS010000013.1, forward strand.
ACGTATTGATGAATGGATCGTCATGGGTGATTCGTGACCGAACCGATTCGAGAAGATGGCTTCGCGAACCTAAACCGTGACGAGGGCCCTATGAAAGGCCGGCGCGCACTATACCGGAATTGCTGAAACAAGTGAGGATTTTTTTCGCGAAACAGCCCCTTGCGGCCAACTGTCACAGGCTTTGCGCAAAGCTGCGTCAGTGTCTACTTTTCAAGTGCCCGGTATCGGTTGCGAGCAGAGCTTAAACGATTCACCCAGACAGTGCGACACCCCACCCTCCTTTCTCCTCATCTGCAGGACATAGCGACATGACCTCTTCGATCAAAGGCCACGTCAGCCGGGAACAGCGCGGCGCAATCATGCTCATCGGTCTGGACCGGGTCGCCAAACGCAACGCCTTCGACCTGGACATGCTCAATCAGTTGAGCCTGGCCTACGGCGAGTTCGAGCGTAACGATCAGGCACGGGTCGCGGTGGTGTTTGCCCATGGCGATCATTTCACCGGCGGGCTCGATCTGGCCGAGGCCGGCCCGGCATTGCGTGAGGGCTGGACACTGCCGCCCGGCGGTTACGATCCCTGGGGGCTGTCGATCGGTCCGCGGGTCAGCAAGCCGGTGATCGTCGCGGCCCAAGGGTGGTGCCTGACGCTGGGCATCGAGCTGATGCTCGCCTCCGATATCAACCTGTGCGCGAGCAATGCCCGCTTCGCCCATCTGGAAGTGCAGCGCGGCATTTTTGCCTGCGCCGGCTCAACCCTGCGGCTGCACCAGATCGCAGGTTGGGGCAATGCCATGCGCTGGCTTTTGACGGGCGATGAATTCGATGCCCACGAAGCCTGCCGCATGGGCCTGGTGCAGGAAGTGATGGCACCCGAGGACCTTCTGCCCTCGGCGCTGCGCCTGGCCCAACACATTGCCGACCGCGCACCGTTGGGGATTCGCACCACTCTGGAGTCCTCACGTCAGGCGCTGCTCGAAGGTGAAAGCGTGGCGGCCAAGGCGTTGCCGGCGCTGGTCCGGCGGGTGCTCGACAGCGAGGACGCCAAAGAAGGCCTGCAGGCGCTGCTGGAAAAACGCCCGCCGCTGTTCAGGGGTTGCTGATCAGGTCGCAGGCCGCAGCGTATTGATCAGCGGCAACAGCGAATAGCCCAGGTGCGGCGCGAGGTTTTCGGCGCGCAGGGTCAGGGCGTCAATGTCCAGCGTCTGGTCCAGGTCGGCAGGCACGATAAGGATGACGTTGCCCTCCTTGACCGGCAGCTCCCAGTAATGGCGGTGATACAAACCGCGCAGCAGCGCCGCGCCCAAAGGTTTGCCATCGTCCGACGCCCACTGATTGATGATCAGCCAGCCGCCGGGGTTGAGGCGCTGTTGGCATTTCTCGAGAAACCCCCAGGCCAGATGGCCCACGGCGGGACCGGTATCGGTGTACAGGTCGACGAAGATCAGGTCCGCGTCCTCGGCGGTCGGCAGCAGGTCGAGGGCGTCGCCGATGCGCACATACAGCCGGGGATCGTCCTGCAGGCCCATGAATTCCATGGCCAGACGCGGCACGTCGGGGCGCAGTTCGATGGCTTCGACGTCGTCCAGAGGCAGAAACTTCAGACACGCCTGGGTCAGCGTGCCCGCGCCCAACCCCATGAACAACGCGCTTTCCGGGGCGGGATGGCACAGCGCGCCAATGAACATGGCGCGGGTGTAGTCGTATTCGAGCCAGGCCGGATCGGCCGTGAACGTGCAGCTTTGCTCGATGGCGTCACCGAACTCCAGGAAGCGGTAATCGGCCACTTCAAGTACACGGATCTTGCCGAATTCGTCGTGAACTTCGGCCAACACGTGCTCTACGCGTTCCTCGGTCATTGCTGTTCTCGTGCCCATGGTCAAAGTGATCGGGATCGCGCCCGCAGGGATCGGCCTCGCCGCACTCAGCGATTGGCGTTGCCGTGCGCCGCGCCTCGTGTGCAGACAGACGCAAGAGGCAACCCGGAAAAGCGCGGATTGTCGGCGAATCGCGCCACGCAGGTCACGCAAATTCTCGGGGTGAGCTGCTAACATGCCTGCCCGATCGCACTGACTTCGAGTTCAACATGAGCCAACCCTGGAGCCCCGACAGCTGGCGCAACCTGCCTATCCAGCAGCAACCTCAATACCCCGACGCCGACCATGTTCGCCGTGTCGAGCAGACCCTCGCCAGCTATCCCCCGCTGGTGTTTGCCGGGGAAGCGCGCGAGCTGCGCAGGCAGTTTGCCGAGGTGACCGAGGGCCGGGCGTTTCTGCTGCAGGGTGGCGACTGCGCCGAGAGCTTCTTTGAGTTTTCCGCTGCGAAAATCCGCGACACCTTCAAGGTGCTGCTGCAAATGGCGATCGTCATGACCTTTGCCGCCGGCTGCCCGGTGGTCAAGGTCGGGCGCATGGCGGGGCAATTCGCCAAGCCGCGGTCTTCCAACGACGAGACGATAGACGGCGTCACTCTGCCGGCCTATCGCGGCGACATCGTCAACGGCATCGGTTTCGACGAGAAGAGCCGCGTGCCCGACCCGGATCGTCTGCTGCAGGCGTATCACCAGTCCACCGCGACCCTCAATCTGCTGCGTGCTTTCGCCCAGGGCGGTTTCGCCGACCTGCATCAAGTGCACAAGTGGAACCTGGATTTCATCGCCAATTCGGCGCTGTCGGACAAATACAGCCAACTCGCCGATCGCATCGACGAGACCCTGGCGTTCATGCGCGCTTGCGGCATGGACACCTCGCCGCAGCTGCGCGAAACCAGTTTCTTCACCGCCCACGAAGCGTTGCTGCTGAATTTCGAGGAAGCCTTCGTCCGCCGCGACAGCCTGACCAATGATTTCTACGATTGCTCGGCGCACATGCTGTGGATTGGCGACCGCACGCGGCAACTGGATGGCGCCCACGTGGAATTCCTGCGCGGCGTGAAGAACCCGATCGGCGTCAAGGTCGGCCCGAGCATGAACACCGACGACCTGATTCGCCTGATCGATATCCTCAACCCGGACAACGATCCGGGCCGCCTGAACCTGATTGCGCGCATGGGTGCCAACAAGGTCGGCGACCATTTGCCGGGGCTGATCCGTGCCGTCGAGCGCGAAGGCAAGAAGGTGCTGTGGAGTTCGGACCCGATGCACGGCAACACGATCAAGGCCAGCAGCGGTTACAAGACCCGCGACTTCGCCCAGATCCTGGCGGAAGTGAAGCAGTTCTTTCAGGTGCATCAGGCGGAAGGGACCTACGCCGGTGGCATCCACATCGAGATGACAGGACAGAACGTTACCGAATGCATCGGCGGCGCCCGTCCGATTACCGAAGATGGCTTGTCAGACCGTTACCACACCCACTGTGATCCACGGATGAATGCCGATCAGTCGCTGGAACTGGCGTTTTTGATTGCCGAGACGTTAAAGCAGGTGCGTCGGTAGGTCGTGATGGGACCGACTGTAGGAGTGAGCTTGCTCGCGATGAGGCATTAACAGACACCCTTGCAGCGTCTGAATGACCGCATCGCGAGCAAGCTCACTCCTACAATGAACCGCGAATAAGAGATGCAGTAAACGCCGCCCGCGCATTGCTCCCCGCCCCTTCCCGGCTAAAGCCGGTCCTACGTTTCATTACAGATGATCAAAACCGCTGGCCACAAACGCCTCCCGCAAGCGCGCCGCACTGGCGCGCTGGCAGTTGATCAGCACATCAGGCAGCTCCAGCCAGTTGGCCAGTTGCCGCAAGTGGAATGCGAGGGCGTGCATGCCTTCGTCATCCAGTCCGGGTTGCTCTTCGTGAACCCCATGAACTGCCAGACGCCCCGCCGCCCTTTCAGCACGCAGGTCAATGCGCGCGGCGATGCGTTCGTTGTGCAGAAACGGCAGCACGTAATAGCCGTACACCCGCTTGTGCGCCGGGGTGTAGATCTCCAGTCGGTAGTGGAAATCGAACAGCCGCTCGGTGCGCGCCCGCTCCCAGATCAGTGAATCAAACGGCGACAGCAACGCGCTGGCGGCAATCTTGCGCGGCACGGTCAGCCCCGGAAGTGTGTACGCCGGTTGCTTCCAGCCCTGCACCTGAACCTGCTGAACCGCGCCCTCCTCCACCAGTTCCGCCAAACCGCGCTTGGCCGGTGCCGGGTCCTGCCGAAAATAATCGCGGACGTCCTTTTCGGTACCGACGCCCAGCGCTTTGACCGCATGCAGCAGCAAGCCGCGCTGGGCATCGGATTCGCTGACATCAGGGTGATTGACGATCGCCGACGGCAGAACCCGCTCGGGCAGATCGTACAGCCGCTCGAAACCGCGACGGCCGGCGACCGTGACCTCACCCGCTGCAAACAACCATTCCAGCGCATGCTTTTCGGCGCTCCAGTCCCACCAGGGTCCGGCGCGCTCCTGCCGGGTGCTGATGCTCCCCGCGCCCAACGCGCCCTGCTCGCGGACGGTCTGCAGCACCCGGGCGATAACGGTCTGCTGCTCGCGGCCGAACTTCGCCAGTTGCTGATAAATGCCCTCGCCCTGGGACGCGCGCTGCATCCGCCAGCGCATCAGCGGGTACAGCTCGACCGGCAGCAACGACGCCTCGTGGCCCCAGTATTCAAACAGCTTGCGATGCCGCCCCTGGCTCCACGCCGCCTGCTCCAGCAATGTGCGCGAATAAGGGCCGAGCCGGGAAAACAGCGGCAAGTAGTGCGATCGCACCAGCGCATTGACCGAATCGATCTGCAGCACCCCGAGTCGTTGGACCAGTTGCGTGACGTGCGCTGCCTTGATCGTCGCAGGCGGCTGGCGGCTGTTGAAGCCTTGGGCGGCCAGCGCGAGGCGACGCGCGTGCTTGAGGGAAAGGGGCGGGTAAATCGACGGTTCGGCGGGCATTGCGACCTCCATGGCGGTGCCCAACGCTAACCGATCCCCCGCTGCTCTGTCAGTGCTTCATCGGGTCATCCCAGAAAGGACGCTCCATTTCTTCGTAGACATCCGCCCGGCTCAAACCCAGGTCTTTCAGCGCGTCATCGCTTAGCGTGGCCAGTTCGACGCGCTGCCGATGCAGCTTGCGCCAGCGAGCGACGTGCGCCACTAACGACTTCCACCAACGTTCCGGCGCGGATTCCCGCGACAGAGGTTTTGCGACCAGTACGTAACCTTTTTGACCTTTCATCGTCTTGCCCTCCAGTGGGGATGGGCAGATTCTCTCGCCGCGCCTAAGATCAATCCAACGAATGTTTCTTATGCACTGCATCTGGGAGATTGATGCATGACCACTTACCCGAGTATCGACAGCGAGCTGCTGCGCACCTTTGTCGCGATCGCCGATGAGGGCGGTTACACCAAGGCGGGCGAGGTGGTGAATCGCACGCAGTCGGCCGTGAGCATGCAGATGAAACGGCTCGAGGAGGACGTGGTGCGACGCCCGTTGTTTCTCAAAGACGGCCGCACCATCAGTTTCACGGCCGAAGGCCAGGTGCTACTGGGTTACGCGCGACGGATCCTGAAACTGCACAGCGAAGTGTTCAACACCCTGCGCGAGCCGCACATGGTCGGCACGGTGAAGATCGGTACGCCGGATGATTACGTGATGCGCTTTCTGCCGGGGATTCTGCAGCGCTTTGCCCAGGCGTATCCGCTGGTGCAGGTGGAAGTGCATTGCGAGTCTTCGTCGCAATTGCTGCAACGCCAGGACCTGGACCTGAGCATCGTCACCCGTGAACCCGGCAAGGAAATCGGCCAGATCCTGCGCCAGGAGCGGTTTGTCTGGGCAGTCGGCGCAGGCTTTTGCCCACAGGAGCAGACGCCGATGCCGCTGGCGATGTTCAACACCGATTGCTTTTGCCGCCAGTGGGCAATCAACGCGCTGCAGGCGTCCGGCCGTGAATTCCGAGTGGCCTACACTAGCGCGAGCCTGTCAGCGATCATGGCGGTGGTCAGTGCCGGCCTGGCAGTAACGGCGCAGTTGCAAAGCCTGATCACCTCGGACCTGGAAGTGCTGGGTGAACAGCACGGGCTGCCGCAGTTGCCGTCGGCGAGCATCGTGCTGCTGCGCAACCCCAATAACCCATCGCCGATCACCGAATGCCTGGCCGATCACATTGCTGAAGGGTTCAGGCTGTAACAAGTACTATCGCGCTAGATCACAGCTTGAAGCACAGCATGATCGCGCAGATCACCAGAAAGCCGCAGAACAGCGAGCGCAACACGCGCTCTGGCAAACTGTGGGCCAGCGCGACGCCCCAACTGATACTCGCCAGCCCGCCAATGGCCAGCGGAATGCCCATCAGCCAGTCGACGTGGCCGTGCAACGCGTAGGTCGCCAGCGTGATCGTGGTGCTCGGCGCCGCCAGTGCCAGCGCCAGGCCTTGGGCCGCCACCTGGGTCGCGCCGAACAGGCCGGTCAGAATCGGCGTCGCAATCACTCCGCCGCCGACGCCGAACAGCCCGGCGGTGACACCCGAGCCGAGGCCCAGCAGCCACAACCATCGGGTGTGACGCAGCTCGGCGCCGGCGCTGCCTTTGCGCCAGAACATCTGGATCAGGTTGAACAGCGTCAGCACGACGAGAAACCCGACGAAGCCCAAGCGCATGCTTTGCGGGTCAATGCGCACGGCCCACAGCGAGGTCAGCCAGGACATCGTGAAACTGGGCACGATGAGCATCAGTGCATGACGCACCGACACCCGATTGCGCTGGTTGTAGCGCCACAGCGCCAGCAGCACATTGGGCAGCACCATCAATAACGCCGTGCCCTGGGCCAGTTGCTGGTCGAGCCCGAACAACACGCCCAACGCCGGAATGGCCACCAGCCCGCCGCCAATGCCGAACAGTCCGCCCAGCGTGCCCATGGCGGCGCCCAGCAGCAGGTACATCAATACATCGACAATCCGGGCGATCCTCTGAACCGATTTCAGCGCGCATGCTACGCAGTCAGCACCGCCGAGGAAATCCGCTTTGGCGATATCCAGGATGTCCACCCGACGCACAAACAGCGACGTTTACCTCCGATCGATAGAGAGCCACACGCCGGGCGATTACCGAAATTATCTGGTGCATTAAACATCAGGGCACTAAATTACCGAGCATTACTGACTGAGCGAGGGACACCCATGAACGCCAACGAGCCCACCCACAAGGCCGGCGCTGGCAGTTGCGATGAATTGCTGCTGGATAACCAGCTGTGCTTCGCCCTGTACTCGACTTCGCTGATGATGACCAAGGTCTACAAGCCGTTGCTGCAGGAGCTGAAGCTGACTTACCCGCAATACCTGGCGATGCTGGTGCTGTGGGAGCGCGACGGCCTGACCGTAGGAGAAGTCAGCACTCGCCTGCTGACTGACCCCGGCTCGCTGACGCCGCTGCTCAAACGTCTGGAAGTCGAAGGCCTGATCCGCCGGACCCGCAGCAAGGAAGATGAACGCGTTGTGCTGCTGACCCTGACCGAGCCAGGCAAGGCGCTGCACGCAAAGGCGCAAAGCGTTCCGCAATGCATTCTGGCCGCCAGCGGCATCAGTCTTGAGCAGCTCAAGGCCCTGCAGAAAGATCTGCTCGCGCTGCGTGGAAATCTCCACGAAAGCATCTGATCAACCGCGCAATCGGGCCCTCTGAAAAAATCTTAGAAATTTATCTTGCGCGCTAAACATTAGCGCAGTACATTCTCCCTCACTTGCTTAGCGCACAAACATTTAGCGCCAAGCTAAAGCTCGAATCCAGAACCATCAGCACGTGAGGAATTACCATGCAAGCTCTCTACACCGCAGTCGCAACCGCAACCGGTGGCCGTGATGGCCGCGCTGTTTCCGACAACAAAATCCTCGACGTCAAACTGGCCACGCCTAAAGAACTGGGCGGCGCAGGCGGCGAAGCCACCAACCCTGAGCAACTGTTCGCTGCCGGTTACTCGGCCTGCTTCATCGGCGCACTGAAATTCGTTGCCAGCCAGAGCAAGAAAACCATCCCCGCTGACGCATCGATTACTGCCCATGTCGGCATCGGCCAGATCCCCGGCGGTTTCGGTCTGGACATCGACCTGCACATCAGCCTGCCGGGCCTCGAACAAGCCGAAGCTCAAGCGCTGGTCGATGCAGCCCACCAGGTCTGCCCTTACTCCAACGCCACACGCGGCAACGTCGACGTTCGTCTGCACGTGACTGTGTAAAAGCCTGGCGTAAGACCTCGCCTCCAACCCTCGTCTGACCGGGAGAAGAACATGAACACCTTTGGCAAGATTGTGGCTGGCTCGCTCCTCGCACTGTCCGTCGGCAACGCTTTCGCGGCAACCGACACGGGCGTCGAGCACAACACGCAGGCGTTTCTGGACGCGCTGAATTCGGGAAGCGGCAAGCCGATCGAACAGCTTTCGCCCAAAGATGCCCGCGCCGTGCTGACCGGTGCCCAGGCCGGGGTCAAGCTGACCCTGCCCAAGGCCGATGTCAGCCAGAAGACGATTTCGGTGGACGGCCAGAACATCAGCCTGACGATCGTTCGTCCGGCGGGCGTCAAAGGCACCTTGCCGGTGTTCATGTACTTCCACGGCGGCGGCTGGGTGCTCGGCGATTACCCGACCCACGAACGTCTGGTGCGGGATCTGGTGGAGGGTTCGGGCGCAGTGGCGGTGTTCGTCAACTACACCCCTTCGCCTGAAGCGCACTACCCGACGGCGATCAACCAGGCCTATGCGGCGACCAAATGGGTCGCCGAGCATGGCAAGGAAATCAACGTCGACGGCAAGCGTCTGGCGGTGGCGGGCAACAGCGTCGGCGGCAACATGGCGACGGTCGTCAGCCTGATGGCCAAAGACAAAGGCACCCCGGCCATCCGTTACCAGGTGCTGTTGTGGCCGGTGACTGATGCCAACTTCGATACCGGTTCGTACGATCAGTTTGCCGAGGGTCACTTCCTCACCCGCAACATGATGAAGTGGTTCTGGGACAACTACACCACCGATCCGAAACAGCGCGCCGAGATCTATGCCTCACCGCTGCGGGCCACGACCGATCAGTTGAAAGGTCTGCCGCCTGCCCTGGTGCAAACGGCGGGTGCTGACGTGCTGCGCGACGAAGGTGAAGCCTACGCTCGCAAGCTGGACCAGGCCGGTGTGCCGGTCACCGCGGTTCGCTACAACGGCATGATTCACGACTACGGCTTGCTGAACGTGGTCAGCCAGGTGCCGGAAGTGCGCTCGGCGCTGCTGCAGGCCTCGCAAGAGCTGAAGGTTCATCTGAAGTAAAAGCGTAAGCCGGCGTCAACCCGGCGCCCACCAGCAAACTGAAGCCCCTGAACTCGCCAGAGTCAGGGGCTTTTTGCTGAGTACGAATAGACACTTTCTGCAAGAAAAGGACGACGCGTTTTTCATTTCCGTCCTACGTCATCGCAGGCTAGGCGCTTCGGTTTCCGGCTTTGATCCTGATCATCATTTCTGCCCGACCCGCTCAATCACCCCGCATTGATTGATACGGCCCTCTCAGAATGATCACGACTCAGGACCTGAGCATGAATACCTCACTCGCTCCTATGTACACCAATGAAGTGACCGGCGACTTTCTTCAGTCGCTCGACACGCCCACCTTCACATCTGAGCAAATAGCTGGATTTCACGAAAAAGCTGCGGCGGTCATTCGCAAAAACGAAGCCTATTGCCTGGCCCATCCGCCCATCGGCATCTACCGGCTTGCCACTGAAGGCAGCCAGACCCGCAACGGCGGCATTGTTCAAGAAACGCAGTCGACTATCACGTGCACCCTGGAGAACGGCGAGCAAGTGCGCGTAGCGCATAAGGGAGACTGCGTTCGTTATCCCGATGGTTCCACGGCCCACATCATCACAGGCGCAGGGCACAGCAATAGCCACATTGCACTGGTGGGAAGCCGCTTGTGCAATGGCGACGACATCATCAACACGCCACAGCCCCACGTATTGTTCGTAGCCCGTCAGGGCGTCCCGTTGGCTGACGACTTTCTGCCCGCCGCTGGCAGCGCGAACGCCGAATAACACCCCACTTGCTTCCATTGCGCGACCTGCCCATCAGGCTTTCGCGTGGATCTCTCACATCTCCACTCTTTCGCGTGGACGCGACACCTGAACAGGGAACGAGCATCGATGGCTATCGGTTATTACATTCGACTGTACGACAAGACCAGCTGTGGCGGATTCGTTACGCAAGCAACCTCCCGCATGGTGTTGCACGGCATTGAACAGTCGCGAGAGGGCGACGCGGTGAAGTGTGGTGTGGACGGTAAAACCTATCGGATCAGAGGCGGAATTTCCCACAGGACCAGTGACGGCATTCGCCTGGCCGGCACCCTGGACAGTGTCAGCGGTTGCCCCTGTAGAGCCCGGTTGGAGGCATCGCTGTTCTGTGCAATCTACGAGAGCGAGGAAAGTGCGGCGGCACTAGCGGCCAAACCTTCTTCCGCCGCTGGTGACAGGCAAGGTGCTGCCGTTGCAGCTAAGTCCATGCCACTCAGTGCACGCCGTACTGCCGACGCGCAGAGGGAGCAGGACCTCGAAGAAGAAGAAGAGGAAGAAGTCGAGCAAAAGCAACTTATCACCTTGCGCCTTGGCGTGTTCTTTGATGGCACCGGTAACAACCAGGCCAACAGCGAAACGGTTGCAGGTTGCATGGCGCAGGATGTCGGGCTGGGAAATGAGGCCGAAGAGATTCAGAAGTTCTGTGCCGAGTTTGGCTATGGGATTGACGGGAGTGCGCCGGACAACAGCTTTGGGAATGAAACCTCGAATGTGGCGCGGCTTTATGATTTGTATAGGGACCATTCTGACGTCTCGATCGAGCCGGATGCTGAAGAAGCCGCACTAAAGGTTTATCTGGAAGGCATTGGGACTGTTAGCGGTGGCGAGGATGACCTGTGGGGGCAGGCGACTGGAATAGGGAAAAACGGGGTCGTTGCGCGGGTTGAGCAGAGTTCGGCATTGATCGTGGAGCGCTTGCTGAGATTTAACCGCAACAATCCTGAAGTAACTATTCGCCGTCTTGAGATCGATATATTCGGTTTCAGTCGTGGAGCCGCCGCGGCTCGTCATTTCGCCAATGACATACGAAAAGGCGTCGACAGCCTGCTTGCAAAAGCATTGCCTACCGATAAATCAATGTTCGTTGAAGGATTCGGTTGGCGAGTCCAGGATGATCTCCATCTGAACTTCATTGGTCTTTTTGACACCGTGCCAGCTATCGTCACGCCGTTAATGCTGGATTTCAGCCCCGGCAATGATCGCAACGGGGGACTCAACCTGGGACTTCCAACGGGTGCCGCTCGCAAAGTGGTGCATTTGGTAGCGCGGGATGAGCATCGCTTGAATTTCGCCCTGATTCGCACCGACAACGATATCGTTCTGCCCGGCTCGCACTCAGACATTGGTGGAGGCTACCGACCTCGTATGCGTGAACGGCTGCTGGTTGCGAAACCGGCCAGTAGCCAGGAACGAAAGAGCACGGCTAACGAACAGTCGCTTGCGTTTTCGCAATCCATTCAAAGCGTCGGTCCTTTGGTCAGGCGCTTAATAGATCAAGGTCTTGAGGTGGATATACATTGCCGCTCCGAAGACGATGAGCGCACGCAGGAAAATCAAATTCCCCTTCACAAGCAGGTTTACGTCCTCACCACACTTGATCGTGAAGTGGAGGGAGACTTGTCGAAGATTTATTTGCGGGTTATGCGTGAGCTAGCAGTACAGCACGGCGCCCCGCTCGATGTGATAAACGACCGCGACCAGCGCCTGTCCTTGCCCACTGATCTCGCCACTATTTCAGCGAAGATCCTGGATTATGCAACTGGTAGGAGAGCAACGCTTGATTTGAACACCGCTGAAGAGGCCTTGTTGTTACTACGGTACATCCATCTTTCAGCCAGTTGGAACGCAGTGAAAGACAGGAATAGAACGAGCGTCGGGCCCATGTTCATCAACCGGCCAACCAATAACCATCAGCGGATTGTTCATGGCAATCGGTAAGTTCAATTCGCTGATTGGATGTGTATTGGGTTTGATCTTGAGCGGATGCAGTAGCGCTAATGACTATGGCGTAGAGCTACCGTACGACGCATGGCGATTGGGCTTTCTGGCTCCCAACTACATGGAAGTCTGGATTGAGACAGCAAACGTCGTCGATGTGAAAGGCCGATTATTTAGACGTGCAATGAGTGGCGTGGCGGCAGTTCAGACTCCGCCCAACCTTAAGGGAACCCCGAGAGGATGGCCCAAAAACCCCGGGGATGGAGCAGGAAAACATGTTTGGCGTGCAGATGTCCCTCGGCTGATCTATGTACGCTGGCAATCGTTAGCAGAACCCCAAACCTATGACGCCTACATTGATATTCCGGAACGAATTCAGCAATCCATGCTTGAAGGCGGGAAAACCTATTGCGATTCAAGCAACGTATGGATCGATGACTACCGAAAGAATCTGGTGGTGGGACTCGCTCCCGGTGGTGTTGTCAAAACCTGGCTCATGGGAGTTTGTATCGACGCGATTGAAGTCAGCCGCGTGCAAGGTCGTATAGTCGAAAAAGGTCCTCATGAAGGCCATTCAAACGGCCTTTACTATCGCCCTCCCAATGAGGCGTCGCAAGCATACATCGACAAGTTCGGCATCCCTTATGACTCTTGGTAAAGGCCGATCAAACAACATCAGCGTCCTATTCGGATGCGCACTGGGCCTGATCCTGAGCGGATGCAGTAGCGCTAATGACTACGGCGTGGAGCTGCCTTACGACGCATGGCGACTGGGCTTCTTTGCTCCCAGCTACATGGAAGTCTGGATTGAGACAGCCGATGTAGTCGATGTCAAAGGGCGGTTATTCAAACGGGCCATGAGCGGAGTGGCGGGGATTCAGACCCCACCCAAGCTCCGGGGGAATCCAAAAGGCTGGCCTGAACAACTGGGCGACGGAAAAGGCAAGCACGTCTGGCGAGCAGATGTTCCCCGGCTGATCTACGTACGCTGGCAGTCTTTGGCCGAGCCACAAACCTACGAGGTTTACATTGATATCCCGAAGCAAATTCAGCGATCCATGCTTGAAGGCGGGAAAACCTATTGCGATTCAAGCAACGTATGGATCAATGACTACCGAAAGAATCTGGTGGTGGGACTCGCTCCCGGTGGTGTTGTCAAAACCTGGCTCATGGGAGTTTGCATTGATGCGATTGAAGTCAGCCGCGTACAAGGTCGCATAGTCGAGAAAGGTCCTCATGAAGGCCATTCAAACGGCCTTTACTATCGCCCACCCAATGAGGCATCGCAGGCCTACATCGACAAATTCGGCATCCCATACGATTCCTGGTAGGCCCAGTCGAAGATGAATCCCCGTAATAACCGCTCGCTCAGCCCCGCGTGACGCACCCAGCCCCGCAAAAACCCCCACAAAAAAGCCCGACTCGATGGTCGGGCTTTTTCATTTCCGGCATCACATCACCGGCATTACAAAAACTGTGCTTATTTGGCACGGCCTTTGTAGGAACCGCCTTCGCGGGTGTCGATTTCGATCTTGTCACCGATTTCGATGAAGTCAGCCACCTGCAGCTCGGTGCCGTTGGCCAGTTTGGCCGGCTTCATGACCTTGCCCGACGTGTCGCCACGAGCCGAACCTTCGGTGTAGTCGACGGTGCGCACGATGGTGGTAGGCAGCTCTACGGAAACCAGACGGTCTTCGAAGAAGATCGCTTCGCAGACGTCGGTCATGCCTTCTTCAACGAATGGCAGAACGGCTTCGATGTCTTCAGCGTTCAGCTCGTACATGGTGTAGTCGGTGGTGTCCATGAACGTGTAAGTGTCGCCGCTGATGAAAGACAGCGTGGCTTCTTTACGGTCCAGGATCACGTCTTCCAGCTTGTCATCGGCGCTGTAGACGATTTCGGTCTTGTAGCCGGTCAGCAGGTTCTTCAGCTTGGTCTTCATGATCGCGCTGTTACGGCCCGACTTGGTGAATTCAGCTTTCTGAACCAGCCAAGGATCGTTTTCCAGCTTGATCACGGTACCGGGTTTAAGCTCTTTACCAGTTTTCATTACGAGTATCCGAATTTGGATGAAAGATCTTTCTAAGCCCTGTACGAAAAGCCACTTTTCGTACAGGGCTTAATACAAGGCCGCGTATCATATCCAACTTTGGTAAAACCTTACCAGCGCAGTCGTCAGATCGTCCTGCAAGGCCTGTTCCAGACACCAGCGCTGGGCATGGGCGGCCAGTTCGTCGGCGTGTTGTTCCAGCGCCTTCCAGCCCTGAGTCATGTCTGTTCCGCCATTCCAGCTGCGCCAGACCTCGGTCAGCGCCTGCTGCGCCTCCTCCGACAATCCCGCCAGATACAACTCCAGAAACGCATCGAGTTTGGCCCAGTGGGCGTCGTCGTCCTGCTCATAGATGTGCCAGATCAGCGGCCGCCCCGCCCATTGCGCGCGGACGAATGAATCTTCGCCGCGCACCACATTGAATTCGCAGCACCACAACAGCTGGTCATAGTCTTCCTGGCGCACAAACGGCAGCACCTGAATCGTCAGGCCATCGCGCACCTGCACGGCGCCCGCCTTCAATTCTTCCACGCCCAACCAACGCTGAACGTCGCCCAGAATACGGCCTTCAGGCACCAGCAAATGGGTCGTGCGATCAGCCCGGGCCAGGCAATCCAGCCAACTGCCGAGGCCGGCGTGTTCGTAGGCAAACAGCGACATCAGCCGCGCATCGGCGTGGGGCGCGATGTTCAGGCGCTGGAGAAAGGACTGCCGCACGGCAGGATCCGCCTGAAATGCCTGACGTTTTTCGATCAAGCCTGCTTCACGCAACAACCCGCCGGTTTTTTCGGTGAAGCCGGGGAAGAAGAAATACTTGCGCAGGCCCGAGGACTGGATCGAAGGCAGGCCATGGCAACCGGAGACCCATTCCTCGGCGCTGAGGTATTCGAGGTTGAACCACAGCGGCCGCTTCTCCCGCCCGAGCATGGCCTCGATGTAGTCCGGCGGCAGGCGACAGGCGAAGGCTTCGACCACGACGTCCGGCAGCGCGGCCGGTTGCCACGTGTTGGGCCATTCCTTCGGCCAGTGACAGACGGTCACGCCATCGCGCATTTGCTCTTCAGCAAGGGGATCGGCGCCCGGGCACAGCCGCGCGAAGGCGTTCAGGTCATCGATCCAGAGGCGAACCTTCAGGTCGTGTTCGGTGACCAGTTGTCGGGCCAGGCGAAAGGTCACGCCGACGTCGCCGAAATTATCGACAACGCTGCAGAAAATATCCCAAGAGGCTTTCATCCGGGCTCCCTGAGGATGTTCAAAAAAACCGATTGTCCTTCATTGCGGCGCAGAATCACCAGCCCCGGTCGTGCGACAATCACTGCCACCGCTGGCCACATGCATACAAGTCTGGAGTCTGTCATGTACGTCAACCACCGCGAACTGTCCGTCACGCTGCGCCCGCTCAAGCTGATTCTGTCGATTGCCGCCGGTATCTGGCTGGGCTTTCTCGCCGTCCTGCTGAGCCTGTGGCTGATCTATAAAATGCTCCCCGCCGAGCAGACCCAGGCGCTGAACAATGCGGCCGCGCAGATCACCGCCCCGCCTGCGGCCAAGTCTAAGCCGGAAAGTGATAACCCGATGTTCGATCAGTACCGGCAGATCCTGCGCGACAGCGAAGCGCGGCAGAACCAGGAAGCCGAACAGGCCGAGCGGCAACGCAGCTTCAATGGGCCGAAATGTCAGTTCTGGATGCAGCAGAACCAGACCGCCCCCAGCGAGAAAAGCCGTGCGAGCGTCTATCAGTTCTGCGGTTGAATCCCCTTTGTCGAGCCATTCCATGTCCGTGAATACGCCATGCCCGCCATGCCCGTGAACAAGCAAACCGTCCTGCAGTGCATCGTCGAGAAGCTGCAGGTCGATCTCGATGTGGCCGTGCGGGCGGCGCAAACGGCGTACGAAACCGCGACCCACGAAGAGAACATCGCTGAGAACAAGTACGACACCCTGGGGCTTGAGGCGTCGTATCTGGCGGCGGGTCAGGCGCGGCGCGTGGAAGAAATCCGCCAGTCGCTGAACCTCTGCCGCAACCTGGTGCTCAAGCCTTTTGATGACCAGCGCGGCCTCCAGACCGGCGACCTCATTGCCCTCCAGGCAAGCAGCGGCGCGGAGCAACTGCTGTTTCTCGGGCCAGACGCGGCGGGGCTGAAAGTCACCGTGGACGGCCAAGTGATTACGGTGATCACGGCACGCTCGCCACTGGGTCAGCGCCTGCTTGGCAAGCTTGATGGCGATGAGGTGGAGGTGGTAGTGAACGGCAGCCGCCAATCGTTCGAGATCACGCAAATCCTGTGACCCACTGATCATTTGCAGGGTTGTAGCGTCCGACTTTTTGTGGGTAAGGTGCAGAGTCGCACCACAAAGGGTGAACCCCGGAACACGGAGCCGGGGACACGGATTTAACCAAGGAGATATTTCATGACGAACGTCATCACTTTCCCTGACGCCCATGAACGTGATCGCCTCAAGTCCAGTGACCACCACGGGTTGAGATACCTGAACAAGAAAGAGCGACAACTGATCGACCGCCTGCGCATGACCAGTCACGCCGGCCGCCAGTACGTTTACGACTACGCCAGCATCATGCAGCGCTCCAAGCCGCTGTACCCCGAACCGGTGGACTGAAGCGGCTCACTCGGGACAGACGCTGGTTCAGCAGAGGTTCAGTACAACGCCAGGGGGCGTGGGCCTATAGTGGGCAGATGTTTCTGTCTTCAGGAAAGCCCCATGCCCACTGCAACGCCTGTCCCTTCGCCCGCAGAACCGGGCACGCCCGCCGCCGACGCGCCGGTGGATCACCTGCGTTTTCACAAACGCCACGCGCACCTGGCGCCGACCTTTGGCACCGATGCCTTCGCCCTCAAGGCAGAGGCGTTCGCGCGCTTCTTCGGCACGCCCACTTTTCTCGGCGCACAGACGCTGCTGGTGTTGCTGTGGGTGGGCGCCAACCTGAGCGGGCTGGTGTCGTTCGATCTCTACCCGTTCATCCTGCTCAATCTGGCATTCAGCCTGCAGTCGGCCTATGCCGCGCCGCTTATTTTGCTGGCCCAGACTCGACAGGCCGCCCGGGACAAAGCCAGCGCCGATGCCGACGCGGAGCACCGAGAAGCGCTGGCGACGGCCAACGAAGAGCGTATGGCCCGCGCGGCGCAAAACACCGCACAGATGCTCGAACTGCTGGAACAAAACACCCGACTCACCGAAATGACCAAAGTGCTGACCGAGCGGGTGGAAGCGCTGACGGCGGACATGCACAAGCATTTCGTTAAACGCGATGGGCATGTTTGAAGGTGTTCGGGATTTGGCTTGCCCCCACAGCAGATCTGCGGCACGCGCAAAATCTTGGTCTGGCAAGGGACCTTGTAGGAGTGAGCTTGCTCGCGAAGAGGCCAGTACATCCGCTAAATCTTCTTTGGCTGAAATACCGTCTTCGCGAGCAAGCTCACTCCTACAGTTTCTCCGTTTTTCGGCATGACAATGCAGCGCGCTGGCTAAGGACAGCTTCTACGGAGATCACATCTCACTGAACGATCACACCTACACGCTGCCCCAAACTCCATGGCATTCATGATCCCCCTTCAAAAGTCCCGTGCCCGCGCTGTGGTTTTTCCCTGCCAGCCGACGCGGGATACTGGGCATCTGCTTCGTTTATCCCCTTCCCCCTTGAACTCTGGAGTCTTCCCATGACTGTTCCCGCATTTGGCCTCGGCACCTTCCGCCTGAAAGATCAGGTCGTCATCGACTCGGTCAGCAACGGCCTGGAGCTGGGCTATCGCGTGATCGACACCGCGCAGATCTACGGCAATGAAGCCGAGGTCGGTCAGGCCATCGCACAAAGCGGCGTGCCCCGTGACGCGCTGTACATCACCACCAAGATCTGGACCGACAACTTCGCCGCCGACAAGCTGATCCCGAGCCTGAAGGAAAGCCTGGCCAAACTGAAAACCGATCATGTCGACCTGACGCTGATCCACTGGCCATCGCCGAAAGGCCAGGTGCCCGTCGCCGAATTCATGGGCGCGCTGCTGGAAGCCAAACAGCAAGGCCTGACTCGCGAGATCGGTGTCTCTAACTTCACCGTGGCGTTGATGAAAGAGGCCATTGCCGCGGTCGGCGCCGAAAACATCGCCACCAACCAGATCGAACTGCACCCCTACCTGCAAAACCGCACCGTGGCCGATTTCGCCAAACAGCACGGGATCAAGATCACGTCTTACATGACCCTGGCCTACGGCGAAGTGCTGAAGGACGCGGTGATCGAGCAGATCGCCCAGCGCCACAATGCAACGCCCGCCCAAGTGACGCTGGCGTGGGCCATGCAGTTGGGTTACGCGGTAATTCCGTCTTCGACCAAACGCGCGAACCTGGAAAGCAACCTGAAAGCCGTCGACCTTAAGCTCAGCGAAGACGACATGGCGCAGATTGCCCAGCTGGACCGCGGTCATCGCCTGACCAGCCCGGCCAGCCTCGCGCCGCAGTGGGATTGATTTGAGCATGAGACCAGAGCGATCCATCTGACACCCTGCTACCTGGATGTAAATATGGCTCGTGTGGGAGTGAGCTTGCTCACGAAGACGGCAATTCAACCAATGAAGATGTAGCGGATGTAATGGCCTCTTCGCGTTCAAGCTCGCTCCCACAGTAGCCAGTGTGTGCTTGGCCGGAGCGGGGTGTCAGGAAAAAGGGAATGCCACAACACTCGAACTGAGCCCTGAATCCGACGCCCCCTAATAACGCACCCGAACCATAAACAGGCGCCCTGCCTGGCCCCTTCCTGAAATTGGTTCGCTTACCGCCTGAACCAATCCCGCCCCTCCCCGCGAACCAGACTTCCGAACCATTGCCGATTGGCCCGAAGCGCCGGGATCACGCCTGTGCGCCCCCCCGGCCATCGGACCTCGCCAGTGAACCAATTTCCATTGGCATCGCTATTGCACTCGTCCTCTGTAGCCTAGCCGTGCTTCACAAAACGGCCAGGCCTCCGGTTCACCCCGTGACGAGAGACGCAGATGGACAGCATCGACACCGACGCAACCCACGACACTTCGTCGAAGATGGCCCTCGACGCGCTGCGCCAACTGGTTGCGCAGCAGGCGGCGTTTCCCCAGCGGCCGTTGCCGACCGAGCGCGACCTGGCAGTGGATTTCGGCGTCAGTCGCCGGGCCATTCGCCGCGCGCTGGCGGTTCTTGAAGCCGAGGGTCATATCTGGCGGCGGCAGGGCAAGGGCACCTTCGTCGGCCCTACCCCGCCGAGCGCTGCCATGAGCTTTGCCAAGCTCTCAAGCCGGACCAATTTCAGCGAGGTCATGGAAGCCCGCATCTATCTGGAACCGGCATTGGCCTCCTTGGCCGCGTTGCGCGCCAGCGGCGAACAGATGGCGATCCTGCGGCGGCTGGCCGAGCGCACCACTCACCAGCAACACGCCAGCGAACCCGACGCCGAAGGCATCGAACTGTGGGACAGCGCGTTGCATCGCGCGATCGCTGAAGCCGCCGGCAACCGGCTGATGCTGGACATCTTCGAAATGCTCGACGCGATCCGGCTTGATCCGGCATGGCGCGACCTGCGCCAACGTGCCCGCAACACCGACCGCCTGAGCACCTACAGCCACGATCACCACGACATCATCGGCTCCATCGAAAGTCGCGACCCGGCCAAGGCCGCCACCGCCATGCGCGGTCACCTGCGTGCGCTGCAACAGGCGCTTGATAACGTCATCCAGCAAGACCTCGAGGCCAGCGTATGAGTGCTTCACCCGCGAACACCCCATCGGTATTGAGCGTCAGCGACCTCACCGTGCGCTTCAAGGATGCCCCGGCGAATGTCGTCGACGGCGTGTCGTTCTCCATCCAGCCGGGCAAGACCCTGGCCATCGTTGGCGAGTCCGGCTGCGGCAAAAGCGTGACGTCCATGGCCTTGATGGGCCTGTTGCCCGACACCGCGACGGTTCAGGCCAGCGCCTCGAACCTGCTGGGCGAGCCCTTGCTCGGTATGTCCGACGCGCGCTTGCTGGACGTGCGCGGCAATCGCATGGCGATGATCTTTCAGGAGCCGATGACCTCGCTGAACCCGGTGTTCACCATAGGCGATCAGATTGCCGAAAGCGTGATTCGCCACCAGGGCCTGTCCGCCAGCGCCGCCCGCCAGCGCGCGCTGGAAATGCTGGAAAAGGTCCGCGTGCCCGACGCCCTCCAGCGCCTCGACGCCTACCCCCACGAGTTGTCCGGCGGCATGCGTCAGCGCGCGATGATCGCCATGGCGCTGGCCAATGATCCCGCGCTGATCATCGCCGACGAACCCACCACCGCCCTGGACGTGACGATTCAGGCGCAGATTCTTTCGCTGGTCGCCAGCCTGCAGGCTGAAACCGGCACCTCGATGATGCTCATCACCCACGACCTCGGCGTGGTCGCCGAAGTGGCCGACGAGGTCATCGTGATGTACGCCGGCCGCGTCGTCGAAAGCGGTTCGGTGAAGACACTGTTCGATGATCCGCAGCACCCCTACACCATCGGCCTGATGGGTTCGATGCCCTCGGTCGGCCCTCGCGAAGGGCGGCTGGCGACGATCAACGGGCGCGTGCCAACGCCGGCTGAAATGCCCAGCGGTTGCCGCTTTGCCAGCCGTTGCCCGTTCGTCATCGCCGCCTGCCGCGAAACTCGCCCGCCGTTGCTGGAAGTCTCCGTTGGGCATTTCGCTGCGTGCATTCGCGTGCCACTTGAACAGCATCTGGGAGTCAGCGCATGAGCCGGTCAGGACAACAGATCGTTGAGGTCGGGAGCGCGGAAACGGCGCTCGACAAACCGATTCTGGAAAGCATCGCGGTGAGCAAACACTTTCACAGCGAAGCCGGCTTGTTCCAGCGCAAGAAGCCGCCAGTGCAAGCTGTTAACGAAGTGTCCCTGGCCGTGCGCCGGGGCGAAACCCTGGCACTGGTGGGTGAATCCGGTTCGGGTAAATCGACCCTGGGCCGGGTGTTGTTGAACCTGCTCAAGCCAACCGCCGGGGACGTTATTTACGAAGGCCGCAATCTGGGCAATCTGCCCGCCGACAAGCTGCGTCAGGTCCGCCGCGATCTGCAGATCATTTTCCAGGACCCGTTCGCCTCACTGAACCCGCGCATGAGTGTCGAATCAATCATCGGCGAGCCGATCTGGCTGCACCGCGACGACAGCCGCAGCGCACGCCAGGACAAGGTCGCGGAGCTGTTGCGCACGGTGGGTCTGGCGCCGGAGCACGGCAGCCGCTTCCCCCACGAATTCTCCGGCGGTCAGCGTCAGCGCATCGGCATCGCCCGCGCGCTGGCCTCGGAGCCACGGCTGATCCTCGGCGACGAACCGGTGTCGGCGCTGGATGTCTCGGTGCAGGCGCAGGTGGTCAATCTGCTGGAAGACCTCAAGCACCAGTTCGGCCTGACCCTGCTGATCGTCGCCCACGGCCTCGCGGTGATCCGCCACATGAGCGACCGCGTGGCGGTGATGTACCTCGGCGAGATCGTCGAGCTGGCGCCGGTCAATGCACTGTTCGAAACGCCCTTTCACCCCTACACCCAAGCGCTGATGGCCGCCGTGCCGGTCAGCCACCCGGACCTGCGCCGCCCGCGCCCGTTGCTCGGCGGCGACATGCCAAGCCCGAGCAAGCCGCCCTCAGGTTGCCGCTTTCACACCCGTTGCCCCCACGCGAAAGCGCTGTGCCGCGAAGTGAAACCGCTTTTCGAAACCGTCGAGCCGGGGCGTCAGGTGGCCTGCCATTACTGGCGCGAAATCGCCAACGCCGGCGCCGGTTCGCTGATCGTGCCGACCCCCAGCGCCGCCTACAGCCAGCGCCTGAATCTGTTCAAAAGCCATCAAGCCCTTTCTCTGGAGAGTCAGCCATGAAATTCGCCCACCTGATGACAACCACGTTGTTGCTGCTCGCTGCGAATGCGGCTGTCGCCGAAACCACCTTGCGCATCGGCATTCAGGACGACCCTGACATGCTCGACCCGCACCGCTCGCGCACTTACTCGGGGCGTCTGGTCTACACCGCGCTGTGCGACAAGCTGGTCGACGTCAATCCTGATCTGACCTAC
Source organism: Pseudomonas sp. W2-17 (assembly GCF_041060445.1). Lineage (NCBI taxonomy): Bacteria > Pseudomonadati > Pseudomonadota > Gammaproteobacteria > Pseudomonadales > Pseudomonadaceae > Pseudomonas > Pseudomonas sp. W2-17. Next base: position 25,675 of record NZ_JAUFNS010000013.1, read on the forward strand.
GCGCCGCAACTGGCCACCGCCTGGAACTGGAGCGAGGACGGCAAGACACTGACCATGACCCTGCGCGACGGCGTGACCTTCCACGACGGCGAGGTATTCGACGCCGCCGCCGTGAAGTTCAACCTCGACCGCGCGCGCACCCTGCCCGACTCCCTGCGCAAGAGCGAACTGGCGTCAGTGGAAAGCGTGGACGTGATCGACGCGAAAACCGTGGCGATCAAGGTCAAGCAGCCCGACGCGACGCTGATCTCGCAGCTGTCGGACCGCGCCGGCATGATGCTCGCGCCCAAGGCTTCGGCGACCGACGTGGCCTCCAAGCCGGTGTGTTCCGGGCCGTACAAATTCGTTCAGCGCGTGCAGCAGGACCGCATCGTGCTGGAGCGCTTCGACAACTACTGGAACAAGCAGGCGTACCACTTCGACAAGGTGATTTTCCTGCCGATTCCGGACACCTCGGTGCGCCTGGCGAACCTGCGTTCCGGCGACCTGGACATCATCGAACGCGTCGCGCCCACCGACGTGAAGACCGCCAAGGCCGACAGCCACGTGCAGGTGTTCAGCACGCCGGGCCTGGGCTACATGCAGCTGATGTACAACACCAACAACGGCGACAAGGCCAACAACCCGCTGGGCAAGGACAAGCGCGTGCGCAAGGCCTTCGAGCTGGCCATCGACCGTGACGCGATCAATCAGGTGGTGTTCGAAGGCCTGTACGCGCCAAGCGCCCAGCCGTTCCCGAAAAACAGCCCGTATTACGACAAGGATTTGCCGGTCCCGACCCGCGATGTCGAAGCCAGTAAAAAGCTGCTGGCCGAAGCCGGGGTGAAGACGCCTCTAGTCGTCGAGCTGAAAGTCGCCAACAACCCCATCGCGCAACAGGTCGGCCAGATCATTCAGGCGATGGCCGAAGAGGCCGGCTTCAAGGTCAATCTGATCGCCACCGAATACGCCACGCTGCTCAGCGAGCAACAGGCCGGCAACTTCCAGATCGGCATGAGCGCCTGGTCGGGCCGTCCTGATCCGGATGGCGATATCCACCAGTTCGTGACCTGCAAGGGCGGCCAGAACGACGGGCATTTCTGTGACCCGAAACTCGACGAGCTGCTGAACAAGGCGCGCACCGTGAACGATCAGGCCCAGCGTCAGGCCATCTACTTCGAGGCCCTGCGCCTGCTCGCCGAAGACGTGCCGACCAGCTATCTGTACTTCGATCCGCGAATCATCGCCATGCGCAGCAACCTCACCGGTTTCGTGCCCAATCCCGATGGTTTGATTCGCCTGACCAACGTCGCTTTCAAATGACAGCGGCGCGCGTGGACAACCGCTTCGGCCGCGAGGATTCGTCATGCTGACTTTCATCCTGCGACGCCTGCTCAGTGCCATTCCGACGCTGATCCTGGTTTCGCTGTTCGTCTTCACCCTGCAAAAGCTGCTGCCCGGTGATCCGGTCCAGGCCATGGCGGGTGAAGAGCGCGACCCGGCGGTGATGGAATACCTGCGCGAGAAATACCGGCTCAACGACCCGCTGCCGCTGCAATACGTGCACTGGGTCGGCAACGTCCTGCAGGGCGACTTCGGCACTTCGCTGCGCACCGAACAACCGGTGACCGTGCTGCTGGCGTCGAAGCTGCCGGTGACCATCGAGCTGGCGGTGCTGGCGTTGATCATCGCGTTGGTGATCGGCATACCCACCGGGGTGATCTCGGCGGTGCGCAAGGGCACGTCGGTGGACTACGCGGCCAACGTGTTCGCCCTGTCAGGGATCTCCATTCCACACTTCTGGCTGGGGATTCTGTTGATCATGATCTTCGCCGTGAAGCTGCAATGGCTGCCGGCCTCGGGCTTCGTGCCGCTGGGTGAAGACGTCGGGCAGAACCTGAAAACCCTGATTCTGCCGGCCTTCGTGCTGGGCGCCGGGCTGTCGGGCGTGCTGATGCGCCATACCCGCAGCGCGATGCTTGAAGTGCTGCGCGCCGACTACGTGCGCACGGCCCGGGCCAAGGGGCTGTTTCCGCGCACGGTGATTCTGAAGCACGCCTTGCGCAACGCGCTGATGCCGATCGTTACGCTCACCACGCTGCTGTTCGGTGAATTGCTCGGGGGCGCGGTGCTGACCGAGCAGGTGTTCAGCATTCCCGGCTTCGGCAAGATGATTGTCGATGCCGTGTTCAACCGCGACTACGCCGTGGTGCAAGGCGTGGTGCTGTGCGTCGCGATCGGTTTTCTGCTGCTGAATCTGCTGGCGGACGTGCTCTATCGCCTGATCAATCCGCGTCTGAGGACTGCCTGATGACTTCGATTGCGACCCATCCTTCAGCGCCGCTGAACGCGCCGTCCCAGGCGCCGTTGAGAGAACCATTGCGGCCGCGCACCCGTTCACCGTTCGTGAAGAAATTCCTCGCCAACAAGGGCGCAGTGGTCGGCGCGGTGGTGCTGATCGTCTTTATTCTTGCCGCGCTGCTGGCGCCGTGGATTGCGCCCCATGACCCGCTGAAAGCCAACTTCCTCGCCGTGCGCAAGGCGCCGTCGCTGATCTACTGGCTGGGCACCGACGAACTGGGCCGCGACCTGTTTTCCCGCCTGCTCTGGGGGGCGCGCAGTTCGTTGCTGGCCGGCGGGGTTTCGGTGGCGATTGCCATGGTCATCGGCGTGCCGCTGGGCCTGCTGGCCGGGTACTTCGGCGGCAAGCTCGACGCGGTGATTTCGCGCATCATGGAAGCGCTGCTGTCGTGTCCGTTTCTGGTGCTGGCGATTGCCCTGGGCGCGTTTCTCGGCCCGAGCCTGAGCAACGCGATGATCGCCATCGGGCTGTCGGCGATGCCGATTTTCTCGCGCCTGACCCGCGGTCAGGTGCTGGCAATCCGTCACGAAGATTACCTGGAAGGCGCCCGCGCCATCGGTTTGCCGGATCGCTGGATCATCCTGCGCTACGTGCTGCCGAACGTGCTCTCGCCGCTGGTGGTGCAAGCGACGCTGACCATCGCTTCGGCGATTCTGGCGGAAGCGAGCCTGTCGTTCCTCGGCCTGGGTCAGCAACCGCCCTCGCCGTCCTGGGGCTCAATGCTCAACACCGCGAAGAACTTCATGGAACAGGCGCCGTGGATGTCCATCGCCCCGGGCGTGGCGATCTACATCACCGTGCTGTGTTTCAACCTGCTGGGCGACGGGCTGCGTGATGCCCTCGATCCGAAAAGCTGACGGCTTTGATGCCCACAGGCTCGAAAGCTGCGCCCCTATAACCGATCAACTGCCAAGAAGAGAACGACTGCATGTTCGATGATCTGGATTACAGCCAACCTTACGCGTCCGCCCGCTCGCCGGTGATGGGCAACAACATGGTCGCCTGCTCGCAACCGCTGGCCGCACAGGCCGGGCTGGACATGCTGCGTCAGGGCGGCAACGCCGTTGATGCCGCCATCGCCGCCGCCATGGTGCTGACCGTGGTCGAACCCACCGGTTGCGGCATCGGCAGCGACGCCTTCGCCATCGTCTGGGACGGCAAGACGCTGCAGGGCCTGAACGCCTCGGGCCGCTCGCCGAACGCCTGGACGCCGGAGCATTTTGCCGGCCAGCAGGAAATGCCCCAGCGCGGCTGGGCATCGGTGACGGTGCCGGGCGCGGTGTCGGCCTGGGTCGCGTTGTCCGAGCGCTACGGCAAGCTGCCCTTCGCCACCCTCGCCGCACCCGCCATCGGCTATGCGCGCGACGGTTACCAGGTGACGCCGATCATTGCCGAACTGTGGCGGCGCGGCGCCGGATTGCTGAAGGATCAACCGGGCTTTGCCGAGTGCTTCCTGCAAGGCGGCAAAGCGCCGAAGGCCGGCGAGAAAGTCACGCTCAAGGATCACGCCAAGACGCTGGAGCTGATTGCCGACACCAAGGGCGAAGCGTTCTATCGCGGCGAGCTGGCCAAGGCAATGATCACTCACGCCAACGCCAATGGCAGCGTCATGAGCCTTGAGGATCTGGCAAACCACCGGGTGGACTGGATCGATACCTTGTCGGTGCCGTACGCCGGCGCCATGGTCCACGAGCTGCCGCCGAATGGTCAGGGCATCGCCACGCTGGCGGGTCTGGGCATCCTCGAAGCGCTGGGCGTGGGCGAGCAGCCGGTGGACAGCGTCGAGACCGTGCACCCGGTGCTGGAAGCCATGAAGCTGGCCCTTGCCGACCTCAACCAGCACGTCACCGATAACGACCACATGCGCGTCGCCGCGGAACACATGCTCGACCCGGCGTACCTGCGCGACCGCGCGGCGCTGGTCGGCGAACAGGCGCAAGACCCGCTGCACGGCGCGCCCAAGGCCGGCGGTACGGTGTACCTGTCGGCGGCGGACGAGAGCGGCATGATGGTCTCGTTCATCCAGTCGAACTACATGGGTTTTGGTTCGGGTGTGGTGGTGCCGGGCACGGGCATCAGCCTGCAGAATCGCGGTGCGGGCTTCACCCTGGACCCTGATCACGTCAACACCGTCGCGCCAGGCAAACGGCCTTTCCACACCATCATTCCGGGCTTCGTGATGAACGCCGACGGCACGCCGTTGATGTCCTTCGGACTTATGGGCGGGCCGATGCAGGCGCAGGGGCACTTGCAGATGATGCTGCGCATTCTTCGCTACAAACAGAACCCCCAGGCCGCCGCCGACGCACCGCGCTGGCGCATCGAATCCGGCCTCAAGGTCGCGGTGGAGCGCTCGTTTGATCCGAAGGTGATCGAGGCGTTGCGCGCCAAGGGCCACGACGTGGAAGTTGAAGACCCCAGCGGCGTGTTTGCCTTCGGCGGCGCGCAGATCATCCAGCGCACGGCCCATGGGTATGTGGGCGGGACCGATCCGAGGAAAGACGGGCTGGTGGCGGCGTATTGAGTCACCCGGGGACTGATTAATTTACGGTGAAGCGCTGTAAATAAATCAGTCCCCTCTACCGGCGCAGCCCCGATCCTTCGGCTGATGCAAAACCTGTGGGATCGAGTTGGCTGAAAGATTGCGGCGTGTCAGACGAAGCACATGTCACAGCCAGACCTGATTTTTTGGGCAAGCGGGCCTTTACAGAATTCATTCGATTCACGCCCTTCTTCAGCCAGACACCACCGCAACAATCCCCACCAGACTCAACACCATCACCGTGCAACCCAGCACCGCCACTTCACGCAACGGCGCAGGAATGCGCTCTTGGGTCATCCCCCGGGCGCTTTTACGATAGCGGACGTTGAGGCCGATCTGGATCAGGATGCCCGCCATCAGCGAAAGAATGACGGGCAGCAGCGCCACCCACCCAAACGGCGGAATCCAGCGCAGAAACAGGATGCACACGCCGATCAACGTCAGCAGCGTGCGGCGCCAGGCCAGCAGTGTGCGTTCGGGCTGCAGACCGGGATCGTCGTGGCGCAATGGCGTCGACGGCACGGCATGACCGCGCTGATTCACGACGCGCCGTAAATCAGAAAGACGATCAGCCCCGCCGCCACCAACCCGCCACCCAACGACAGAATCGGCACCAGCACCGGCAACGGCAGCGGCTTGCGTTGACGCATCGCCCGCTCGACCTTCAGCCAGCGCACGCAGGCACTGGCGCTCACCAACAAGGCCAATACCAGCAACGACAAGGCCACGGCCCGACGCAGGCCGGGGCTGAACACGTCACTGGTGAAGGCTTCGACCGCAATGCCACCGGCCAGAAACGCCAATGCCGTGCGAATCCACGCGAGAAACGTGCGTTCGTTGGCGAGGGTGAAGCGCGGGTCGGGTTCGCAACCGCCACCGAGCAGCGAAGCTGAGAGCCGATCCCGCTCCGGCGGCGTGACGGGGGCATTGGCGGGAGGGATGACGTTGCCGGGCTCAGGGGAGTTCATGTCGCACCGTGGTCGGGTAGATGCGACGTATCATACCGGTCATGCCCGGGAAAGGCCCGTGTCCACAGCGACATGGGGTTGTCTGTTGCCGCAGCGCGCGCCCCTCCAAACGGCTAGGTCGCGTAGAGATGGAACGATGATGTACTTGCTCACGAAGGCGCCGGGACATTCAGTCATTTTCTCTGGTGGCTGAAAGTCAGTCTTCGCGAGCAAGCTCGACTCCCACGGGATGGTGGGTTGCCTCGATATTTCGGCCAGTTAGGAGGACGTGTGGGGGTGAGCTTGCTCACGAAGGGGCCGGGACATTCAGTCATTTTCTCCGGTGGCTGAAAGTCAGTCTTCGCGAGCAAGCTCGACTCCCACGGGATGGTGGGTTGCCTCGACATTTCGGCCAGTTAGGAGGACGTGTGGGAGTGAGCTTGCTCACGAAGGGGCCAGTACATCCGCTAAATCTTCAGCGGTTGAACCGCAGTCTTCATGAGCAAGCTCATTCCCACGGGTTGGTGGGCTGCCTCGATATGTCGGCCAGTTCGGAGGACTTGTGGGAGTGACTAACATTTAAATCATCTGTTGGCAGCCAACTCCACCCACACCGCGCCATCGGGATATTGGTACCGCTCCAGCGTCTCGGGGTGCATCTCGATGCTGTACCCGGGCCGTTGCGGTGGCATGTAGCGGCCACGGCGGATGACCACCGGATCAAGGAAGTGCTCGTGCAAGTGATCGACGTACTCCAGCACGCGTTTGTCCAGGGAGCCCGACACGGCGATGTAATCGAACAGCGAGATGTTCTGCACGTATTCGCACAACCCGACGCCACCACCGTGCGGGCATACCGGGATGTCGAATTTGGCCGCCATCAGCAGCACGATCAGCACTTCGTTCAGCCCGCCCAGCCGTGCCGCGTCGAGCTGGCAGAAATCCAGCGCGCTGGCCTGGAACATTTGCTTAAACATCACCCGGTTGTGGCAATGCTCGCCGGTCGCCACGCCAATCGGCGCGATACGCTGACGGATCGTCGCGTGGCCGAGAATGTCATCGGGGTGGGTCGGCTCTTCGATCCACCAGGGCTCGAACGCCGCCAGTCGACGCATGTTGCTGATCGATTGCTCGACGCTCCAGACCTGATTGGCGTCCATCATCAGCGTGCGTTCCCAGCCCAGTTCGTCGCGCAGGATTGCGGCGCGGCGCATGTCTTCTTCGATGTCCGAACCGATCTTCTGCTTGATGTGGGTCCAGCCTTCGGCAACGGCTTCGCGGGCCAGCCGGCGCATCTTCTCTTCCGAATAACCCAGCCAGCCCGGCGCGGTGGTGTAGCCCGGATAGCCCTCCTCCAGCATCTGCGCCTCGCGCTTCGCCTTGCCCGGCACTTGCCGACGGAGCAGCGCGATGGCCTCTTCAGGGGTGATGGCGTCGGTGACGTAGCTGAAGTCCAGGCATTTCACCAGTTGCTCGGGGGTCATGTCGGCCAGCAACTTCCAGACCGGCTTGCCCTCGGCCTTGGCCCACAAGTCCCACACGGCATTGACCAGCGCGGCGGTGGCCAGATGGATCACGCCCTTTTCCGGCCCCAGCCAGCGCAACTGGCTGTCGCCTGCCGTGATGTTGTGCCAGAACGCGCCCATGTCTTCAGTGATCGATTCCAGGGTCAGCCCCACCACGCAGGGCGCCAGGGAGTGAATCGCTGCCGCGCAGATTTCGTTGCCACGGCCGATGGTGAACGTCAGGCCGTGGCCTTCCAGCCCGTCGGACGAATCGGTGTGCAGCACAACGTAGGCGGCGGAATAGTCCGGCGCGCTGTTCATCGCGTCGGAACCGTCGAGAGACAAGGACGTGGGGAAGCGGATGTCGCGGACGGAAATGGAGGTGATCTGCATAGTGGGCTCTTATTGTTTGTGGCAACGCATACCTGTAGGAGTGACCGGGGTGGCGTTCCAACTGGCTCGCGGTTGCAGCGTGCCAGTCAACGCTTCAGTACCTGATCAATCGCAATCGCGAGCAAGCTCACTCCTACAGTCATAGCCAACTGTAGGCCGAACCGCGATACAGGCATAATCGCAAAATCCTAATCATCGATACCAAATCCGATATGTCAGACGCGTCACCTTCCGCCGGTCTGCCTGGCACGTTCCCGATGTTGAAAATCTCCAGCCGGCAGATCGCCTTGCTCAACGCGTTGGGCGAACTGGGCAATCTGCGCAAGGCCGCCGCCGCCATTCACACTACCCAGCCCGCTGCCAGCCTGTTGTTGCAACAGCTGGAAGAGCGTCTCGGCGTGCAGCTGTTCGAGCGCTTGCCGCGCGGCATGCAGCCGACGCTGTTCGGCGAGGTGATGATTCGCTACGCCCAGGGCGCGCTGCATGAATTCGAATACGCCGAAGCGCAGCTGGCCGAGCTGGCACGCGGGGCGACGGGGATGGTGCGCATCGGCACGGTCATGGGCCCGGTGCCGACGCTGCTGACCAGTGGCGTGCTGGCGTTCAAGGCTGCGCACCCGAAAGTGCGTGTCGCCCTGGAAGTCGGCACCAGTGATGAGCTGCTGCCAGCGCTGATTCGTGGCGATTTCGATGTGGTGCTGGGCCGGCTGCCCGATCAGCTCGACGGCCAGAGCCTCGACATTCAGCTGTTCGAACAAGGTGAACGCATGCGCATCATCGCCCGGCCGCGGCACCCGCTGGTTGACCACAGCAGCTTGACCCTGACGGAGCTGGCGCCGCTGACCTGGATCCTTCACCCGATCGGCAGCCCCATGCGGCGCCAGGTTGAAAATGCATTGCAGGCGGCGCAGTTGATTGCGCCGCTGGACATCGTCGAAACCCGTTCGATTCTGGCCACCACCTCGATGCTGGAATCCTCGGAAATGATCGCCGTGGTGCCCAATGACGTCGCGCAGCACTACGCGCGCTACGGCATGATCGCCATTCTGCCGGTCGAGTTGCCGCTGAGCATGGCCAATCTCGGGCTGATGACGTCGAAAGCCCGACCGATGTCGGCAGCGGTGAAGGCGCTGCTGACATTTCTAAAGTCTCCGACAGCTGCATGAACCGATAACCCTGCGTTATCGATCAATCGAAACCTTTCATTGGGAAATTACCCACTGGCTTCATAGAGTGGCTGAAAATCGGCCAACAACGTCCGCGCTTATTAAACGGCGTCGTGTACACCGTGAATAACAATAACCGGCCAGCCACGGTGCCGCTTCCCACGGGGAGCCGTCGCCTCGCACCGCTGAAGCAGGCCGCCACCGTCATGAGAGGCCGCATGGAACTCATTGCCAAAACCGCTGCGTTCGACAGCAGCGCGCTGTTCATCCGCCTGAACCCCCTCGATAACGTGCTGATCGCTCGCCAGGCGCTGAACGAAGGCACGCACCTGGACGAAGAAAACGTCACCGTCTCGCAGCCGATTCCTTCCGGGCACAAGGTCGCGGCGGTCCGGGTCGAGCAGGGTCAGCCGCTGCGGCGTTACGGCCAGATCATTGGCTTCGCTTCACAGCCCATCGAGGCCGGGCAGCACGTGCATGTGCACAACGTCGAGATGGGTGACTTCTCCCGTGACTACGCCTTTGGCGCCGACGCCCACGAGACGCCCAAAACCGAGGCGTTCTTTCAGGGCATCGTGCGCGCCGATGGACGCGTGGCGACGCGTAACTACATCGGCATTCTCACCTCGGTGAACTGCTCGGCCACCGTGGCCCGTGCCATCGCCGACCGCTTTCGTCGAGATATTTTCCCCGAGGCCCTCGCGCACTACCCCAACATAGATGGCGTGGTCGCGCTGACCCACGGCTCGGGCTGCGCCATCGATTCCAAGGGCGAGGCCATCGACCTGCTGCGTCGCACCCTCGCGGGCTACGCCGTGCACCCGAACTTTGCAGCGGTGCTGGTGGTGGGCCTGGGCTGCGAGACCAACCAGATCCAGGACATGCTCGACAGCCAGGGCCTGAAGGCCAGCGACCAACTGCGCGCGTTCACCATTCAGGGCACCGGCGGCACGTCGAAGACCATCGCCAGCGGCATCGCCCAGGTGCAATCGCTACTGCCCCAGGCCAACCGGATCACCCGGGAAACCGTCAGCGCCCGGCACTTGATCGTCGGTCTGCAATGTGGCGGCTCCGACGGCTATTCCGGCATCACCGCCAACCCGGCGCTGGGCAATGCCGTGGACCGGCTGGTGGCGGCGGGCGGTACGGCGATTCTGTCTGAGACCCCGGAAATCTATGGCGCCGAGCATTTGCTGACGCGGCGGGCGGCCAGTCAGGCCATCGGCGAGAAGCTCGTCCAGCGGATTCACTGGTGGGAGGACTACTGCCAGCGCATGAACGCCGAGCTGAACAACAACCCCTCCGCCGGCAACAAGGCGGGCGGGCTGACGACCATTCTGGAGAAATCCCTGGGTGCGGTGGCCAAGGCCGGCTCGACCAACCTTATGGGCGTGTACGAATACGCCGAAGCCGTCCGCGCCCAGGGCCTGGTCTTCATGGACACCCCTGGCTACGACCCGGTGTCTGCCACGGGGCAAGTGGCCGGCGGCGCCAATCTGATCGCGTTCACCACCGGTCGCGGTTCTGCGTACGGTTGTGCGCCGACACCGTCGATCAAGCTGGCGACCAATAACCGCGTGTTCGAATTTCAGCAGGAGGACATGGACGTCAATTGTGGCGGCATCGCCGATGGCACGACGACGATTGAAGAACGCGGCGCGTACGTGTTCCAGATGATGCTGGACATCGCCTCCGGCGCCCGCAGCAAAAGCGAGCAGCACGGTTATGGGCAAAACGAATTTGTTCCGTGGCACATCGGTGCGGTGACCTGACAGGACGGGCTGCCTTGGCAGGACCGGCTTTAGCCGGGAAGTTTTTAGGCGTCAAAGCGCAAGATCGATGGTGCTCAAACCGGCCCCTTCCCGGCTGAAGCCGGTCCCACAGGGGAAATGCGTCGTCTGCTGAAACGCGTTTTTCTGGTAGGACCGGCTTCAGCCGGTAAGCTCTTCAAGCGTCACACCACAACATCGATGGTGCCCAAACCGGCCCCTTCCCGGCTGAAGCCGGTCCTACACGAACGAAGCCATTAAGCCCCACAACAATAAAAAAGGTGCGCAATGAAATCCCTCAAGACCTACCAGACGATCACCATCGTCTTCCTGATGCTGTTCGGGATCGTCAATTATCTGGACCGCAGCGCGCTGTCCATTGCCAACACGACGATCCAGAAAGACATGCTCATCAGCCCTTCGGAAATGGGCATTCTGTTGTCGGCGTTCTCGCTGGCCTATGCCTTCGCGCAGTTGCCGATGGGCATGATCATCGACAAGCTCGGCAGCAAGATTGCGTTGGGCGGCGCGCTGATGGTGTGGTCCATCGCGCAGACGGCGTCCGGTTTCGTCAACAGCTTCAGCGGCTTCTTTGCTCTGCGCGTGCTGCTGGGGATCGGCGAGGCACCGATGTTTCCGTCAGCCGCCAAAACCCTCAACGAGTGGTTCGAAGAGCACGAGCGCGGCACGCCGACGGGCATCGTCTGGTCGGCGACCTGCATCGGCCCGTGCCTGGCGCCGCCGCTGCTGACGCTGTTCATGGTCAACTTCAGCTGGCGCGGGATGTTCATCATCACCGGCGTGCTCGGCATCGTGCTGTCGCTGTGCTGGCTGACGTTCTACAAAAGCCGCGCGCAGTACCTGAAGGAACTGGCTGCCGAGGGACGCGAGCCGATCGTTCAGGTGGTTCAGGTCGATGCTGCGCCCAAGGCTTCCTTCTTCGCCGGCTGGCTGGACCTGTTCAAGCACCGCAGCACCTGGGGCACATTCCTCGGTTTCATGGGCGTGATCTACATGCTCTGGCTGCACCTGACCTGGTTGCCCGGCTACTTCCAGCGCGAACACGGCCTCGACCCCTATCAAACCGCCTGGGTGGTGTCGTTCGCCTACGTGTTCGGCGCGATCGGCACCATCGCCGCCGGACGCATCTGCGATCGGCTGGTCAAGCGCGGCGTCGGCGTGCTCAACAGCCGCAAATACACAGTGATTGGCGGGCTGGTGTTTGCCGCCGTGTTCACCCTGCCGCTGACCTTCGTCACCGGACTGAGCGGTTGCGTCGCCCTGCTCTGCCTGGCGCTGTTCGGCATCAATCTGTCCAGCGCCACGGCGTGGATGGTGGTCAATACCGTGGTCGACACCAAACGCGTGGCGTCCCTGGGGTCGATCCAGAATTTCGGCGGCTACATCGCCGGCTCCATCGCGCCGATCGTCACCGGGTTCAGCGTGCAATATTCCGGCACCTTCGCCACGGCCTTCGCGGTCAGCGCCATTGTCGCGTTGCTGTCGGCGGTCGCCTACTTCGTGTTACTCAAGGCGCCGATCCCCGAACACACCACCACGGTGCAGAAGGACTGGCAGGCGAATCGGGATGAGGTGCAAGGGCGTCGGGTTTGATGGGTGCTCCTTCAGCGGATTCCTGTGACCTCGCACTCCCCCCCAGGAATGCTGCAGTAGCCAGCCGAACGCAGCACCTGTGGGAGCGAGCTTGCTCGCGAAGGCGGCATTCCACCCGCTGAACATTTAGCGGATGTACTGGCCCCTTCGCGAGCAAGCTCGCTCTCACATGTCAACATCAGCCAAACTCGCACACGGCCCTATAACCACGTCACGCCCACACCGCAGCACATCTCCCGCAGATGATTTATACGCCATAAATTTCCCTTCAAAATCCCGCACTTGTCCTACGCTGTGAGTCAGACGGGTCGCTGTTGCGATGCTGCGTGTCCGAACGAGAGGATTGTTCGTCACAGTGGCGGGTCTGAAATCGTGGCAGTCAGCGAGGGTGTGGTTTGAGACAGGTAGAAGGATCGGAGCTCGGCGTCAGAAACCGACGACTCAAACGCATGCCGGTGTTGTGGCTGGCGGGGCTGTTTACCTTGTTGGTGTGCATCTCCATCACCAGCATCACCGTCTGGCAGTTACGCCAGACGCGCATGCACGAGCTGGAAATCGCCAATACCAACGTCGCCAACCTTTCGCGCTCAATGGCGCAGCACGCCGATGACGCCTTCGACCAGGCCCACATCGCCGTCTCGTCGGTGGTCGAACGGCTTTCCTTCGATGGCTTCGGCGCCGCCAGCGGTTCGCGCATGCAGGACTATCTGCGCGCCACCGCCGCCAGCGTCGAGCAGATCCAGGGCCTGTTCATCTACGACAAGGACGGCAACTGGGCGGCAACCTCTCTCAACCACATGCCGGCCAACGCCAACAACGCGGACCGAGAATATTTCCGCTTTCACCAATCCATCGACAGCACCCTCCCCCATATCGGGGCGGCCATCCAGAGCCGTTCCACCGGCGACTGGATCATCCCGGTATCGCGACGGGTGAACGATGAGATGGGCAACTTCGCCGGTGTGGTGCTGGCCACCGTCGAACTGAACTACTTCGAACGGTTCTTCGAGCGCTTCGACATCGGCAAGCATGGGGTCATCACCCTGGCAATGGCCGACGGGACCGTGTTGGCACGGCGTCCGCTCCTCGAAAACGTGCGCGGTACGTCCATCGCCGACGGCGAATTGTTCCGTCTCCACGTCAGGGAACACTACGAAGGCACGGCGAACGTCGTGTCGATGCTTGATCACGAACAGCGCCTGTATGGCTACAAGAAACTGGACCGCTACCCGATGGTGGTACTCGCCGGCCTGTCCCAGCGCGAAGTGCTCGACGAGTGGCGGCAGTACGCATGGCGCTCACTGGCGATCATCATCTGCGTGGTGGTCGCCAACCTGCTGTTTGGCGTCTTGCTGTTCCAGCAGATCCGTTTCGGGCTCAACGCCGAATCACAGCTGCGCATTGCCAGCCACTCGCTGGAAAAACTCGCGCTGCAGGACAGCCTCACCGGCCTGGCCAATCGTCGGCATTTTCAGGAGATTCTCAGCCTGGAATTTCGCAACGGTGAGCCCAACCTGCATCCGCTCAGCCTGATCATGATCGACATCGATTTTTTCAAGAGCTACAACGACAACTACGGCCACGTGGCCGGCGACAAATGCATCGTTGCCGTGGCCGAATGCATTCGCAGCAACCTCAACCGTACCGGCGACCTGGCGGTGCGCTACGGCGGGGAAGAGATGGCCGTGTTCCTGCCCTACAGCGACGTGCACGGCGCGGTGAGCCTGGCGGAAAAGATCCGGTTGGCCGTGCTCACCCGAGCCCTCGAACATCAGGGCAATCCGATCGGCATCGTCAGCATCAGCCTGGGGGTTTATGGCTGTAAAGCGCAGGAATGCCAGAGCATGGAAGACTTCGTAAAACGCGCGGATGCCGCGCTGTACGCCGCCAAACATCAGGGGCGAAATCGCACCGTGGCCTGGCAGGAATCGACGGTGCTCAGTGCGCTGCCCGCGCCGTAACGATCTGCGCGACCTTGCCGCGAAACAGCTCCAGCCGGTCATCCGGCGCGTCATGTTCAACCACCAGCGCGCCAACTTCCTCGCACTGGGCGACCTGATAGTGAGCGATGCTGGAGAGCTTCTCGTTGATCACCGCCACCGCCACCTGACCGCTGCGCGCCACCACGGCGCGCTTGAACTCGGCGACGGCCATGTCGAACGCGGTTACGCCCTTCAGCGCATCCAGCGCACAGGCGCCAAGAAAGCACAGATCGAAGTTGAAGTGGGCGAGTTGCTGAATCGTGGTGAAGCCGTACGTGCTGCCCGCCACGGGGCTCAGGCGCCCGCCGAGCAGAATCACCTCCACTGACGGCAGCTTCATCAGCTCGACGGCGATCAGCGGCGCGTTGGTGGTGACGGTCAACGGCATGTGCGGATCAAGGGCTTTGGCGATCGCCAGATTGGTCGAGCCACCGTCGATAAACAGGTGCTGCCCGGCGCTGATCAATCCCGCCGCCGCGATGCCCAACTGACGCTTGCGCCCGGGCTCATGCTCCACTCGCGCAGCGATCGGCCCGTCCGACGCCAGCGAAATCGCCCCGCCGTACACGCGTTTGCACAAGCCGGCGGACGCCAAAGCGCCGAGATCGCGGCGAATGGAATGCTCGGACACATTGAATTCGGCTGCCAGCTCCGCCGCAATCACCCGACCGCGCACGGCCAGACGCTCGGAGATCAAACGCTGACGCTCGCCGGGGAATGCTTCGGGGTTAGCAGACATAAGGCCTCGATAAAGAGCTGAATCGATCAGAAACGAGCAGGATCATGGGGCGCACTCTGGCGCCCTGTCAAACCACAGGCTGGACATGTCCTGACAGGCTAAGTGATTTGCAGAAAAACACGTTCGGGTGAGACTCAGCCTGCAGGCGATGTACCGCCAAGCCGGTTTCTTCGTAGCCCTGTCGAGGGTAAAACTGCAAGGCACGAGTGTTCCTCGCCCAAACCGTCACCCATATCATTGAAGCACCCCGGGCCGATGCTTCTCGTTCCGCGCTACGGAGCAGCTGCCACCCTATCCCATGCCCGGCAAATCGCTCCTGCACATAAAGGCGCTTGAGCTCGGCCGCATGCTGGTCGCTAACCAGAAGGTGACCCGTTTGCAGACAGATCTGAGTAAAGCCGACCAGATGCTCATCGACTTCAGCGAGCAGGAACATGGAGTCAGATCGCTCGAGGTTCCCGGAAATGGTTTCGGGCGCGAACGATTCGAGCGCTTCCCGCGCGATGGCGTCACGAACGCCCTCGGTCGCATAGGTGTCCATGAACACCTGCATCCCCAACACCGCAATCGTGAGCACATCCGATTGCGTGGCAGGGCGCAGGGTAAAATCGAGTGTGTCGCTGTTGGCCATGTTCGCCCCTTCCTTGACTGCGATTGTTGATCACTGCATCAACGAATAAACCAGCGCCGAGATCGAGATCAACCCTATCACCACCACGAACACGTTCGACAGTTTTCCCGCACAGCGGCGCATGGCGGGCACTTTGCGCACGGCGTACATCGGCATGAGAAACAGCAGCGCCGCAATCACCGGGCCGCCGAGGGTTTCGATCATCCCGAGAATGCTCGGGTTGAGGGTTGCCACCAGCCAGCAGACCACCAGCATGAAGCCTGCGGTCAGCCGATCGAGCGCACGTGGCGAAGGACGGCGGCCGGTCTTTATCACCAGACCTTTGAGGCCCTCGCTGGCGCCGATGTAGTGACCCAGGAACGACTTGGTGATCGCGACGAATGCAATCAGCGGCGCCGCGAACGCGATGGTCGGGTTGCTGAAATGGTTGGCCAGATAGGACAGGATCGACAGGTTCTGCGCCTTGGCTTCCGCCAGTTGCTCCGGCGTCAGGGTCAGCACGCAGCTGAAGACGAAGAACAGCACCATGACCACCATCAGCAGATGAGCACGGGCGAGGATCTGCGCGCTACGGGGTTCGGCCTGCTCGCCATACTGGCGCTTCTGGTCGACGGCAAAGGCCGAAATGATGGGTGAGTGGTTGAACGAGAACACCATCACCGGAATCGCCAGCCATAGCGTGTGCAGCAGCGCCGAAGGTGCCGGAAGGCTGCTTGCCGTGGTGAGAATGCCGCCGTTCCAGTGCGGAATCAGGAACACCGCGAGGAACAGCAACGCCACGATAAACGGGTACACCATCAGGCTCATGACCTTGACGATAATCTGCTCACCGCAACGCACCACCGCCAGCAGGCCAAGGATCAGCACGAACGCCAGCAGCGCGCGAGGCGGCGGCTGCACATGCAGTTGATGCTCCATGAAACTGCCGACCGTGTTGGTCAGCGCCACGCTGTAGATCAGCAGGATCGGAAACACGGCGAAGAAATACAGCAGCGTGATCAGGGCACCGGCTTTCTTGCCGAAATGCTGCTCGACCACCTCGGTGATGTCCGCGCCATCCCGGCCCGAGAGCACGAACCGGGTCAGCCCGCGGTGGGCATAGAAGGTCATCGGGAAGGCCAGCAGGGCCAGAATCACCAGCGGCCAGAACCCGCCGATACCCGCGTTGATCGGCAGAAACAACGTGCCCGCGCCGATGGCGGTGCCGAACAGTCCGAGCATCCAGGTGGTGTCGTTGCGGTTCCAGGGAGTCACGCTCGCGGGTGCGGCGTCGACGGTGTGTTCGACGCTGTTGGCCTGATCATTCATCCGGTCGATTCTCCGTTGCCGGTGATTGCTACATGGTCAAAAGCGCGTCGAAAAACGTGGCAGTCGGCGCCCCTGACCGGTTCTCTACAGGGAAAGGGGCGCGATTGTCCGGGATTAGAGAGCAGAATCAAAGGCTTGTCGGACCAAAAGCCTGCGGGCCCGGTTGATGAAAGTTACAAACCGGCTTAACTTCCTGCACAAATCAGCAACGCTTCTTACTTAAAAAACCAGAAAATTCCCACACCGAAAACGGACGAATTAGTGTGCGAAATGTATTGTAAATCCATGGGAGTACAACTTCCGTTAGCCCTCCATTAGGCTCTCGACCCACATTCAACCGCCCATGGAAGGTAACGCATGCTCAAGACATTTGCCGTCATCACACTGCTCACTGCAAGCACTTACGCGCGTGCAAACAACGCTCCCGCGCAATGCGCAACACTTGATCAGCAACACGCGAAAATCCTGTTCGAACGCTGGAACAACGCACTGCAGACAGGCGACTCAGGCAAGGTGGCGGCGAACTACACGGCCGATGCCGTGCTGCTGCCGACCCTCTCCAACCAGCCCAGAACAGACCTTGCCGGCAAACTCGATTACTTCAATAAGTTTCTCAAGAACAAGCCCGTCGGCACCCTCGACAGCAGCACGGTCATCACAAGTTGCAACAGCGCAATCGACACCGGTACTTACACATTTCGTTTCAGCGACAATTCAGAAGTCCAGGCGCGTTACACCTTCACGTACGCACTTGTGGATAACCAATGGCTGATTACCTCCCACCACTCTTCGGCCATGCCGGAGTAGCGGACATTCAGCAAACAGTCGGCCTGACACTCAATGCCAGGCTGACTGCACTTTCAGATCCTTCCCACAGCTCACTCGCCTGCGACATCCCGCCGCAACGGCATGCTCAGCTCCACCCGCAAACCGTCATGACGGCTGTCAAAGCGCAGCGAGCACGCGCAACGCTGAACAATGGCCTGAACAATCGCCAAGCCCAGCCCGGCGCCAGGGCTCTTGCCGTTGCGCCAGAAGCGTTGGGTGAGCTTGTCCAGGTCCGGCTCGGGAATGCCGGGGCCATGATCGCGAACGCGGAAATGCGCCTGCCCGTCGAAGGTTTCGACACTCAGTACCACCTTCGCATCGGCCTGGCTGTGGCGCAGCGCGTTGTCCAGCAGATTGCGCAACGCGGCGACCGCCAGTGCCGCCGGCATCTGCACGGCGGCGCGGGACAGCTGCGACGGCAGGATCAGTTCGATACGTTGTTCGTCGCCGTGACTGGCATCGTGAATGGCCAGCCGCGCGACCTGCTCGGCGTCGCACTGCACGCCGTCGTCAAACGACAGGCTGCCCTCGACCCGCGCCAACAGCAGCAGCTGTTCAAGGGTGCGGTGCATCCGGTCGGCGCCCTCCTCCGCATGGGCCAGCGCCGTGTCGCGCTTCTGGCCGTCGGTCATGCGCGCCACTTGCAGATGGGTCTTGATGGCCGTGAGCGGGCTGCGCAGTTCATGGGCAGCGTCGCCGGTCAGCCGCCGCTCGCGCTCCAGGGTCTGGGCGATGCGCTGAAACAGCTGATTCTGGCTGACCAGCAGCGGCTGCAACTCGGTGGGCAGGTTCGGCACGTCCAGCGGCTCGACCGAGTCGGCGCTGTGCCGATTCAAGGCGTCGCGCATGCGGTTGAGCGGCGCCAGCCCCCGGCCGATGCCGAACCAGACCAGCGCCAGACTGCCGAACAGCGCGACCAGCACCGGCACCGATGCGGCCAACAGCACCGAATGCCCCAGCACGTCGCGCTCGATCTGCCGGTCGGCGGTGGTCACCCGCACGTTGTCATGCATCATCGTGTACACGCGCCAGTGGTCGCCGTTGATCATCTGGTCATGAAAGCCGCTGGCGTCGGCCTTCAGCGGTTCACTCGGCGAGCTGTCGGTGCGCGCCAGCACCTGCCCGCGCAGGGAACTCAATTGACACGCCATGCCGTTGGGCAACGCCGGATCGTCCGCCCGCAACGCGCGGGTGTCGCTGCCGGTGGGCATCTGCATCTGTTCCAGCAGCCCGGCCACCATCCGCGCCGAGGCCTCCAGACGTTGATCGAGGGATTGCATCATCTGCGTGCGCAAGTCCCTCAGCATCCACGCTGCGGCCAGCACCCAGATCAGAATGAACGCCGAGCCCAGGATCAGACTCAGCCGCGTGCGCAGGCTCATCATGGCGTGGACTCCGAATCAAGGCCGGCCGGGCCGAGGCGATAGCCCAGACCGCGCACGGTTTCGATGATGCCGCCGCCCAGTTTGCGCCGCAGGTGATGGATGTGAACGTTGAGGGCGTTGCTCTCGACCTCGTCGCCGAAGCCGTACACGCAGTCCTTCAGCTGCTCGCCGGAAAGCACGCGGCCGCTGTTGTTCAGCAACGCTTGCAGCAAGGCCTGTTCACGGCGGGAGAGATCAACCGGCTGACCGGCCAGCCGAGTTTCCCGACTGCTCGGGTCGTAGCTGAGCACGCCGTGTTCGATCACGTTGACGCTGCGCCCGGCCATGCGTCGCACCAGGGTGTGCAGGCGCGCGCTGAGTTCACGCAGGTCAAAGGGCTTGAGCAGGTAATCGTCCGCCCCGGCCTGTAAGCCGTCGACGCGGTCGGTCACGGTGTCGCGAGCGGTGAGAATCAGCACCGGGATTTCGACCCCCTGCTGGCGCAACTGCCGCAACAGCTTCAGGCCATCTTCATCGGGCAAGCCGAGGTCGAGAATCATCACGTCGAAATGTGCGGCCGACAGCATCGCCCGCGCGGACGAGGCCGTGGCCACGCGATCCACCGTCAGGCCCTGGGCATCGAGGCCCGCGACGATGCCGCTGGCAATCAGGTCGTCGTCTTCACAAAGCAGTACGTGCATGGTCGGCCCCAAAAAAAAGGCGATTGAAGCGCAGAGGGATTAACGGCGGATTATGCACGAGCCGCCGCAGACACGACGCGCCCCGTAGGGTTAATCGACTGTTAATCGCCGCTGCTCAGCATCGGGCAACCGAGAACGCGCTGCACACACTCATCCCGCAGCATCAGCGGATGTCTGCCTCCTCTCTGCAAGGACCACCCCATGAACTTTATGCGCCCTGCGCTCATCGCCGCCGCCGTTTCGCTCAGCCTGTCAGGCGCGCTGGTTCACGCCGAAGATCTCCCTGCCCCGATCAAGGCGCTCGAAGCCAAGGGCGCAACCATCAAAGGCAGCTTCGACGCACCGGGCGGGCTGAAGGGTTATGCCGCCGAGTATCAGAATCAAGGCATGGCGCTGTACCTGACCCCTGACGGCACGCACGTGCTGGCCGGCAATCTGTTCAATGAAAAGGGCGAGGACCTGAGCACCGCGCCCCTGCAGAAGCTGGTCTATGGACCGATGGCCGAGGCGATGTGGAGTCGCATGGAAAACAGCACCTGGATCGCCGACGGCGCCAAAACCGCGCCGAAAGTCGTCTACCTGTTCAGCGACGCCAATTGCCCGTACTGCAACCTGTTCTGGGAGCAGGCGCGGCCTTGGGTGACGTCCGGCAAAGTGCAATTGCGTCACATCATGGTCGGCGTGATTCGCGAAGACAGCGCCGCCAAGGCCGCCAGCCTGCTGGCCGATGCGAACCCGGAAATGGCTCTGCAGAACCACGAACAGGCGGGCAAAGCCAGCACGCTCAAGGCCATGCAGAACATCCCCAAAGACATTCAGGCCAAACTCGACGCCAACATGAAACTGATGGAAGACATGGGCCTGTCCGCCACACCGTCGATCTTCTACAAGGACGAAGCTGGGCACCTGCAGCAGCAACAAGGCGCGCCCCGGCCTGAGGCACTGACGAAGATGATGGGTCCCAAATAGCCGCGGATTATTGAGGCGGTCTGGCGTGGGCCCTTCTGACCGGTGGCGACACGCGTGACAACGCGGGTACTGCACCGACGTGTCATCCGTGTAAAAATGTCGACCACCATTTCAAGAGCCACAGTCGGGAGGCTCGCTCCATGCGTTACGCCGAAGATCACAAAGCCCAGACCCACCAGCGCATCCTTCAGGAAGCCGCCGCACGCTTTCGCCGTGACGGCATCGGCGCCACCGGTTTGCAGCCGTTGATGAAGGCACTGGGCCTGACCCACGGTGGTTTTTATGCCCACTTCAAATCCAAGGACGACCTGGTCGAGAAATCCCTGCGCTGCGCTGTCGACCAGATGCAAGCCTCGCGCGCGGAGAAACTGGCCGAAGACAGCTCGACCCAGGCGTTCATCGACGCATACCTGTCGACGGCCCATCGCGATCACCCGGAAAAGGGTTGCCCGTTGCCGACCATGGCGTCGGAGCTGGGCCAACGCGGTCAACCGAGCGAGATTACTGACGAACTGATCAACCGCATGCTCGCCACCCTCGAAGCAGGAATGCCGGCCGACGGGCAAAGCAGCGACAAGAGCGTGATGCTCATGTCCGGTCTGGTGGGGGCGATGGTGCTGGCGCGCAGCGCAAAGGATCCGGCGCTGGCCGAGCGGATTCTGGAGACCACCCGCGATCAGCTCAAGCAACTGATCGAAGGCTGACGCTCACTTCCCTGCCCTTTCCGGGCAGTGAAGCGTCCCGCATATTGCAGCGATGCCTTTCAGGGATGCCAGCGACGAAACAGCACGCTGGCGTTCACGCCCCCGAAGCCAAAACCGTTGGACAGTGCGTACTCGATGTTCATCGGGCGCGCCTTGCCATGGACGATATCAATGCCTGCCGCCGCTTCATCAGGGTTCTCCAGATTAAGGGTCATCGGCGCGATCTGATCGCGGATCGCCAATGCCGTGAAGATCGCCTCGATACCGCCCGCCGCGCCGAGCAAGTGCCCGGTGGCTGATTTGGTCGACGTCACGACGACGCCATTCTGGTCGCCGAACACCGTTTTGATCGCGGCCATTTCACCCCTGTCGCCCACCGGAGTCGACGTGGCGTGGGCGTTGACGTGCTGAACATCGGAGGGCTGAATGCCGGCCTGGCGGATCGCTGCCTGCATCGCCCGGCGCGCGCCACTGCCATCCTCCGGACCCGCCGTCAGGTGATAAGCGTCCGCGCTGGTGCCGTAACCGACCAGTTCGACAATGGGCGTTGCCCCGCGGGCGAGTGCATGCTCCAGGGTTTCGATGACGATGATCCCTGCGCCTTCGCCCATGACGAAGCCGTCGCGGTCACGGTCGAAGGGCCTTGAAGCGCGCTCCGGTGTGTCATTGAAACCATTGGAAAGCGCCCGCGCGGCAGCGAAACCACCCAAGGCGACGCGATCGATACAGGCTTCGGCGCCACCGCAGATGGCCACGTCCGCTTCCCCATTGCGGATCAGCCGCGCGGCGTCGCCGATCGCCTGAACACCCGCCGCACACGCCGTCACCGGCGCGCCCAACGGGCCTTTGAAACCGTGCTGGATCGACACATGCCCGGCCGCCAGATTGACCAGAAACGAAGGAATGGTGAAAGGCGACAAACGCCGCGGCCCGCGGGTATCCGTGACGCGCACGGCCTCGGCGATGGCACCAAAACCACCTACGCCGGCGCCAATGATGGTCGCAGTACGCTCCCGCTCCTCCTCAGTCGATGGCGCCCAGCCCGCCTGCTTGACCGCCTGTTGCGCAGCGCCCAGCGCAAACAGGATGAAGCGGTCCATCTTCTTCTGCTCCTTGGGCGCCGCCGCGGCGTCAGCGTCGAACCCGGCTTCAGGGTCTTGCTCCAGGGTCGGCACCGGGCCGCCGACTTTGCCTGCCAGGTCAGCCACCGTCTCCTCAGGCAACTGCACAATGCCGGAGCGGCCTTCAAGCAATCGCTTCCATACCGCTTCGACGCCGGAGCCCAATGGCGTTACCAGCCCCATACCTGTCACTACGATGCGACGCTCGCTCATGGGTTCACCTTTTCCTCATTTTTGGCAGTCGCCGGCACCGTTAAGCGCCAGCCGTTTTGTAACGTTGCGCCGCGTGCTGCAGCGACAGATTAGGCCCCAGCGCCAAGCGCGCCTGGGTGAAGGCCTGCCAGTCAGCGGCATCCGGCAACGATGGAATGGTGATCAGCTCTTTCTGATCGAATCCGGCCAGCGAAGCATCGACCATCTCGTTGACGTCCATGACCATTTCCGGCGGGAAGGCGTTGATGTCCAGACCTGCGCGCTCCCAGATTTCAGTGCGGGTCGCGCCGGGCAGCACGGCCTGAACCTGCACACCCTTTTCGCTCATCTCGGCGGCGAGCGACTGGGTCAGGCTCAACACATAGGCCTTGCTGGCGGCATACACCGCGTTGAAGCGCTCCGGCAGCAGTGGGACCACGGACGCGATATTGACGATCGCCCCGGTACCGCGCGCCGCAAAACCGGCCGCTGCGGCGGACGCCAGATGGGTCAGCGCCACGATGTTGAGTTGAATCAGACGGTCCACTTCGCCCAGATCCGATTCGGCGAGTGGCGTGCTCAGCGCAACCCCGGCGTTGTTCACCAGCAGCGTGATGGATGCGTCCGAGCGCAGACGCTGCTCGAGGACGCTGACATCGGCGGGCTGGGTCAAGTCGGCTTTCATCACCTCGACATTGATCGAATGTTTCGCGCGCAGATCCGTCGCCAGTGCTTCCAGTCGCGACTGGTCACGGGCCACCAGCAGCAGATCAAACCCGCGCTGCGCCAGGCGGTCCGCATAGGTGAAGCCAATGCCCGACGACGCGCCGGTGATGACAGCTTTGCCTTGAGTCTGGGTAGTCATGAACGTTCTCCGTGGGAAAGTGAGCGTAGCTGCGGAGGGATATTACGCCCGTAATTTAAAAAATAATATGTCGGTCGACATTTTTCTATGTGGGTGGGTAAACGGTGCGCCTGGAGTCATGACGGGCATAAAAAAGGCCGATCAAAGATCGGCCTTGAGCTCATGGGGTTTCAGTCAATTGCCAGCTTGTCGCGGTTCTTGTCCAGCAGCGCCTTGCCGATGCCCTTCACTTCGATCAACTCATCCACGGCCGTGAATCCGCCGTGTTCTTCGCGGTAAGCAACGATGGCGTTGGCTTTGGCCGCGCCAATGCCGGACAGCTCTTTCTGAAGGGTTTCCGCACTCGCGGCGTTGAGATTGACCTTTGAGCCTTGCACGCCCGCTGGCGCGGAAATGGCAGGTTGGGTGGCGTCTGCCGGGGTGACGGCAGGGGTGGCAGAAGGCGCGGCAGTCACAGCGAGAGACGTACCCGCCAACAGCGCGAAGATCAGAGAGGACAGATAAGAAGTACGCATGAGTCATGCTCCATGGGCATCGTAAGTGGAAGCAGCATTCCTGAGCTGCTTCCCAAACCTAGCCGATGGCGGCAGACCGTCAACGCAGGGATCGGTGACCGGATATGTACCGACTCGCAGGCCCCGTACAGCCGGGCCTCGCGCTCGTTTCAGTGCCCAATGTCGCTGCGTAAGAAAAGGTTTCCGGAACGCGAGCGTCTACGGTTCCCGGCGACGCTGCTGGTGAATCCAGTCGACGATATCGCCCTCTGGCGCATAACCGCTGACCGTATCGCCGAGGATCTGCCGAACGCGGGTGTAATCGTCGTCGTCCAGTGCCTTGAGCAGCTGCGAGAGACTCTGCTTGAAGACGTCCCACGACAGAAAGTCTTCCTGCGCGCTCATGATCATCGGGTGGCGAGTCGCCGCCACGTTGTTGCCGATCAACAGTTCCTCATAGAGCTTCTCGCCAGGCCGCAGCCCGGTGAACTCAATGGCAATGTCGCCCTGGGGATTGTGCTCCGAGCGGATGCTCAGGCCCGACAGGTGCACCATCTTCTCGGCCAGCTCGATGATGCGCACCGGCTCGCCCATGTCGAGCACGAAGACATCGCCGCCCTGCCCCATGGAACCGGCCTGGATCACCAATTGCGCCGCTTCCGGGATGGTCATGAAGTAGCGGGTGATTTTCGGGTGGGTGACCGTCAGCGGGCCACCGGATTTGATCTGCTGATGGAACAGCGGAATCACCGAACCGGATGAACCCAGTACGTTGCCGAATCGCACCATGATGAATCGCGTCTTGTTGACCTGATGCACATTGGAGCGGTCGCCGAACATCACCGGCGCGGTCTCCCGGCTCAGTGCCTGCAACGTAAGCTCGGCCAGGCGCTTGGTGCTGCCCATCACATTGGTCGGGCGCACGGCCTTGTCGGTGGAAATCAACACGAAGTTGGCCACGCCCGCCTGCAGCGCCGCTTGGGCCGCGTTGAGCGTACCGACCACGTTGTTGAGCACGCCTTCGGCGATGTTGTGCTCGACCATCGGCACATGCTTGTAGGCCGCCGCGTGGTACACGGTGTTGACCTGCCAGGTCTTCATCACGTCCAGAAGCTTGGCGTGATTGCGGATGGAGCCCAGGATCGGCAGCAGTTTGACCTTGAGCGACTCTCGGGCCACCCGCCGCTCCAGCTCGGTCAGAATCGTGTACAGGTTGAATTCGCTGTGATCGAGCAGTAACAGCGTGGTCGGCTTCAGCAGCAGGATCTGCCGGCACAGCTCCGAGCCGATCGAGCCCCCTGCCCCGGTTACCAGTACGCACTGGTTCTTGATGCAGTGTTCGAGGAGTTCCTCTTGCGCAGGCACGGCGTCGCGCCCGAGCAGGTCGGCGATGTCGACTTCCTGAAGATCGTCAACCTTCACTCGGCCAGCCGCCAGATCAGAGAAATTCGGCACGCTGCGAACATGAAGCGGGAAGCCTTCCAGGAAGCCAAGGATTTCCCGCCGACGGGCTCGGGCCGACGACGGAATCGCCAGCAGGATTTCCTGGGCGCCGGTGACGTCGATCATCTGCTGAATATGCTTGGGCTTGTAGACCAGCAGTCCGGAAATGACCCGGTTGGAAATCGAATCGTCATCATCGATGAACGCCACCGGCCGCATCGACCGGCCCATGCGCAGTGCAGCGACCAATTGGTTACCTGCCGCGCCGGCACCGTAGATGGCGACTTTTGGCAGGCCATCGTCGCGGGTGGCAAAGGGCACATGGCGAGCGGCGGAAAACCAGTCGCCGAGAAAATACTGACGCATTGCCAGGCGCAGGCCACCGATCATGACCATGCTCAGCCACCAGTAATTGAACATCACCGATCGCGGCACCACGTGCTGGTGGTTGCTGTAGAGATAGACCACGACCCCGAGAATCAGAGCCGAGAGGCTGACGGCTTTGATAATGGCAATCAGGGCGTCGTTGCCGAAATAGCGCATCACCGCGCGGTACATGCCGAAACGAATGAACAACGGGATCGCCACAACGGGCGCGCTTGCGAACAGCCAGGTATGGATTTCCAGGGGGTTGATGAGTTCATCAATGCCCAGGCGGACGACAAACGCCATCCACAACGCGAACCAGATCAGACAGACGTCTGCGGCGACCTGCATGATCCGCTTGTGCCGGCGAGGCAGCGCCAGCAGCGAAGTGCGTATTTTTCCCATCATCCCCTCAAGCACGCGTTCAAACTCCTTTCAGTCGACCCCTGCACCGGCCATTGATTCCTGCCCCACAGGGGAATCGGATCAACAGCATCAGCGCCAATGTCCACGCTCAGCCCTTTTCAAGCGCCCCTGCCTTGAAGATGACTGCCAGGGCGAGCAGTGGAGTGTAAGCAATGATCACGCCGAGTGCGCCGTCCAGCCCGAAACGGGCGACACACACAGCGACCGGCAACAGCCAGCACAGATTGATTACACCGACTGCGGACGTCACTGGAAGGTGCTTGCCAAACCGCCGCGAGGCAAATTGATAAGCGTGACTTCTGTGCGCCTCATAGACCTTGTCGCCCCGAACGAGCCGACGGATGAGGGTTACTGTAGCGTCTACGATGAAAACCCCGAGGAGAATAAGCCATACCCACAAGAACTGCGAGGAAATCCACGCGCCCTGGAGTGACAGACAACCGAGCATGATGCCGAGGAATCCGCTGCCGGCGTCACCCATGAAGATCTTCGCCGGAGGGAAATTCCAGAACAGAAAGCCCGCCACGGCGCACGCCAACAGGATCGGCAGCCACACCAGGGTGGCAACACCGCTCAGGGCGTAGATGATCGCCGCGCCAACGCAGACACAGATTGCCTCTACGCTGGCAAGGCCGTCGATGCCGTCCATGAAGTTATACAGATTGAGCAGCCACACCAGGTAGAACGCCGTCAGCACGTTAACGATCAAGCCCGGATCGAGCGTCACGCCGAACACGCTGATTGCCGGAAGGCCGCCTAACCAGAACAACGCCCACGCCGCGGCGAAGAAATGCCCCAGCAAGCGCCATCGCGCGGCGATGTGGCCGTGATCGTCGAGAAACCCCAGCGCTGCGATCAACGCGCCCGCGCCGAACAGGGCCAGGAACAGCTCGCGGCCCATCAGTCCCGCCCATAGCAACCAGACCAGCGCGACCAGATAACTGATGACAATCGCCACACCGCCGCCCCGTGGCGTCGGAAGGGTGTGAGAGCTTCTACCGTTCGGGATATCAAGCAAGCTTTTGTGCAGCGCATAGCGTCGCAATACATGCGTCAGCGCAAACGCAAACACGACAACCGCAACTGCGACCCACCAATAATTCATGCTCGATCCGTCACCAGAAAATGCTCGACGGTCTTCTTGAGGCCGTCCTCTGCCAACACCGGCGGCTGCCACTGCAACCGTTCGCGGGTTTTGCTGATGTCCACCCGCAGCGAACCCAGCACACGCTCGGCCGCCGATTTACGCCCCAACAGTGTGGCGCCGAGCATGATAAGGGATTCGGGTACGGGAATGAGCCAACCGGATGCCCTCATCTGCGCCTTGAGGCGGCTGGCCAGTTCGGTCGTGGAGAGGTCCTGGTCATCGCTGACCAGAAAGACCTGGTTCGCGGCGGCAGGATGATCGATGCAGACGCGGATCAGGTCGGTCAGGTTATCCAGCGAGACCAGGCTGCGCGCATTGTTCACCGCACCCAGTGGCAGCGGCACGCCCTTGCGCAGCGTGCGCATCAGTTGCAGGAAGTTGGCTTTGACGCCGGGGCCGTAAACCAGCACCGGGCGGATGATGACGACTTCCATCGCGCAGGTTTTGGCCAGCGCCAGAAGGCCTTGTTCCGCTTCGTGCTTGGAGATGGCGTAGGGATCGCTTGGATTGGGCGCGTCGTCCGGACGAAAGCATTCGCCCCGCGCGGTGGACTCGCCGTTGACCTTGATTGTGCTGATAAAGATGAAACGCCGGACGCCTGCTGCGGCGGCCTGCTCAGCCAGATTCAGTGTCCCGAGGGTGTTGACCTCCCGGTACAGCGAAAGCGGCTCGGCCGCGGTGTCGTGCATGACATGCACCCGCGCTGCGGCGTGAATGACCGTGTCGACGTCGTGCAGAACGGCTTGCCATGGGGTGTCGGCGTTCAGGCCGGCAACGGTGGCCGTCGTCACGTTTGGAGAAGAGTTGGGCGTTGCCCGTCTGCGGACCGCGACAATGTGTGCGTCGGGCAGGTGTGCAAGGTGGTCAACCAGCGCTGTTCCCAAAAATCCCGAACTGCCTGTTACCAGGATTTTTCTGGTCATATCCGATCCATGCACATAAGAATTCGCCGTCCATCATGACGGCCGCTGCGAAACAGCGGCGCCATTGTAGACGATTGGCCCGCCGCCCTGCCAT
This sequence comes from Pseudomonas sp. W2-17, assembly GCF_041060445.1. Taxonomy (NCBI): domain Bacteria; kingdom Pseudomonadati; phylum Pseudomonadota; class Gammaproteobacteria; order Pseudomonadales; family Pseudomonadaceae; genus Pseudomonas; species Pseudomonas sp. W2-17. The sequence continues at coordinate 54,249 of NZ_JAUFNS010000013.1, forward strand.
TCAGTCGGCAGGACCGCGCGCCAAGTGCATCACTTGCCGTTGATCAGCGCTTCGATCTCTTTGACCTTGGCTTCAACGAGCGCTGGGTCACGACGGCTCTCGACGTTCAGACGCAGCAACGGCTCGGTGTTGGAGCCGCGCAGGTTGAAGCGCCATTCGGCGAACTCGAGGCTGATGCCGTCGGTTCTGTCGATGTTCGAGCAGGACGGCGTGTAGTGTTCCAGGATCTTGGCGATGATGGATTTGACGTCTTCGACCTTGTAGTTGATTTCGCCGCTGCATGGGTAGGCCGCCATGCGCTCATCAACCAGTTGCGAGAACTTCTTGCCGGACACCGACATCAGCGCGGCGACCAGCAGCCACGGGATCATGCCACTGTCGCAGTAGGCAAAATCGCGGAAGTAGTGGTGAGCACTCATTTCGCCGCCATACACGGCGTCTTCCAGGCGCATGCGCTCCTTGATGAACGCGTGACCGGTTTTGCACAGCACCGGCGTACCGCCCGCCTGCTTGACCTGATCAATGGTGTTCCAGGTCAGGCGTGGGTCATGAATGATTTTCGAGCCCGGGTGTTGCTTGAGCAGCATTTCGGCCAGCAGGCCCACCAGGTAGTAGCCCTCGACGAAACGGCCCTGCTCGTCAAAGAAGAAGCAGCGGTCGAAATCGCCGTCCCACGCCAGGCCCAGATCGCAGCCGTGCTTGAGCAGCGCGTCGCGGGTGATGCTGCGGTTTTCCGGCAGCAGCGGGTTAGGCACGCCGTTGGGGAAGTTGCCATCCGGTTCAGCGTTGATGATTACCCACTCGAACGGCAGCTGGGAGCGGATCGCGTCCAGTGCAGGACCGACCGCGCCATTGCCCGGGTCCGCAAGGATCTTCAGTGGACGAAGATCGGCGTCTTTGACGTAGGTCAGCAAGTGTTCGATGTAGGCGGTCTTGTCCGGCTTGGACTGAACGCTACCGTGCTGAGCGGCAACCTGACCGAAATCGCCCGCATCGACGCGCTGGCGAATGGCATCAAGCCCGGTATCACCGCTGATGGGACGGGACGATTTCTGGACCAGCTTCATGCCGTTATAACCCTTCGGGTTATGACTGGCCGTGACCATCACGCCGCCGTCTGCTTCGTAGTGGCTGGTGGCGAAGTAGACTTCTTCGGTGCCGCACAGGCCGATGTCGATGACATCCGCGCCGGCTTCCTGAATGCCTTTGATCAACGCTTGAGCCAGGGCCGGGCTTTCAAGACGCATGTCTCGGCCCACTACGATATTTTTGGCACCCAGTTCGACAACCATGGACCGCCCTATGCGGTATGCGATGTCATCGTCCAGGTCATTGGGCACTTGGCCACGGATGTCGTAGGCCTTGAAGCAGCGAGTCTGAAGAGCGGGATAGTCGGAATTCATGTGTAAAAACCTATGCGACGAAAAAACCCGAAGGTTCCTCTGTTCAGTAGAAGCAGCTCGAATGACGAACTGCACGCAACCCTCGCGCCTGAAAGCTTGAGGCGTGGGTTAGGCATTGAAAAAGGAGATTAGTTATAGGTGCGCTTGTAATTATCTTCAACGCAAGCGTCGAGGTGTCTGGCGCGCGGGGATTCTATCAGGGTAGACGTGACGCCTTGGGTTTCCTGCGCAGACGCGCGACTGAAACCAGCAGGGGGCCAATCAACATGCCCACCAACAATGCAAAGATCACCGGCACGGCGACCGGCAGCTCGGGTGCATTCCAGCCAAAGAACATCAGGGCGACGTTCTGCTGGTTTTCCAGCACAAATACCACAATCACCGCTGCGATCAACAGGGCGATAGCCAGAAAGATCAGACGCTTCACATTTCGCATGAGAACTCCTCAAAGAGCTATTGGAGCTCATGCTCCTCTTCTTCGTTCACCCGGTCGCGGAGCTCTTTGCCTGGTTTGAAGTGAGGAACGAACTTGCCGTCGAGGCTGACAGACTGACCTGTCTTAGGATTACGGCCTACGCGAGGCGCGCGATAGTGGAGGGAGAAGCTGCCGAAGCCGCGTATTTCAATACGGTCGCCTGTCGCCAGGCACTGCGACATCTGCTCGAGCATGGTCTTGATGGCCAACTCCACATCTTTGGATGAGAGCAGTCCTTGATGGGTGACAATTCGTTCGATCAACTCCGACTTCGTCATATTTTTCCCTTCTTTTTCAAGCAGCTAGGTAAAGCGCTTTGAAGGTTTTAGCATGACCAGAAGGATTTGAACAGAGTATGTCCAGACTTAAATGAGTGGAGGTTGAAGATCCTCAACAGGCATTGGCCGAACACAGCTCAAAAACACTCGCCCACAAAAAAGGGCGACCGAAGTCGCCCTTTTTCAATGGTCAGACAGAACTCAGTTCTGCTTTTCCATTTGAGCACGCAGCAGGTCACCCAGAGTGGTAGGACCAGTGCTTTCAGCGGTTTCAGGCTTGCTACGCAGGCTCTGAATCGCTTCTTTCTCGTCTTCAACGTCTTTCGACTTGATGGACAAGCTGATCACGCGGCTCTTGCGGTCAACGCTGATGATCTTGGCTTCGATCTCTTCGCCTTCTTTCAGAACGTTACGCGCGTCTTCAACGCGGTCACGGCTGATTTCGGAGGCTTTGAGGGTCGCTTCGATGTCGTCGGCCAGAGTGATGATGGCGCCTTTGGCGTCAACTTCTTTAACGATACCGCGGACGATAGCGCCTTTGTCATTGACAGTGACGTACTCGGAGAACGGATCGCTTTCCAGCTGCTTGATACCCAGCGAGATGCGCTCACGCTCTGGATCAACCGACAGGATCACGGTGTCAAGCTCGTCGCCCTTCTTGAAACGGCGAACGGCTTCTTCGCCCACTTCGTTCCAGGAAATGTCGGACAGGTGAACCAGGCCGTCGATGCCGCCGTCCAGACCAATGAAGATACCGAAATCGGTGATCGACTTGATGGTGCCGGAGATCTTGTCGCCCTTGTTGAACTGCCCAGAGAAATCTTCCCACGGGTTAGATTTGCACTGCTTGATGCCGAGGGAGATACGACGACGCTCTTCGTCGATGTCCAGAACCATGACTTCCACTTCGTCGCCAACCTGAACGACTTTAGACGGGTGGATGTTCTTGTTGGTCCAGTCCATTTCGGAAACGTGTACCAGGCCTTCCACGCCTTCTTCCAGCTCTGCGAAGCAGCCGTAGTCGGTCAGGTTGGTAACACGCGCGGTAACGCGAGTGCCTTCCGGGTAACGAGCCTTGATAGCAACCCATGGATCTTCACCCAGTTGCTTCAGACCCAGGGAAACACGATTGCGCTCGCGATCGTATTTCAGGACCTTTACATCGATCTCATCGCCAACGTTGACGATTTCCGATGGATGCTTGATGCGCTTCCAGGCCATGTCGGTGATGTGCAGCAGGCCATCGACGCCACCCAGATCGACGAATGCGCCGTAATCGGTGAGGTTCTTGACGATACCCTTGACCTGTTGGCCTTCCTGCAGCGATTCCAGCAGAGCTTCGCGCTCGGCGCTGTTTTCGGCTTCCAGGACACTGCGACGGGAAACGACAACGTTGTTGCGCTTCTGGTCCAGCTTGATGACCTTGAATTCCAGCTCTTTGCCTTCCAGGTGCGTGGTGTCGCGCACCGGACGGACGTCAACCAGAGAACCTGGCAGGAACGCACGGATGCCGTTAACGTCGACTGTGAAGCCGCCTTTAACCTTACCGTTGATAACGCCCTTGACCACTTCCTCAGCTGCGAAAGCCGCTTCCAGAACGATCCAGCACTCCGCACGCTTGGCTTTTTCGCGGGACAGCTTGGTTTCGCCAAAGCCGTCTTCGACCGCGTCCAGCGCAACGTGCACTTCATCGCCAATCTTGATGGTCAGCTCGCCAGCGTCGTTGTGGAACTGCTCCAGCGGGATGAGGCCTTCAGACTTCAGACCAGCGTGAACGGTGACCCAACCAGCCTGGTAATCGATATCGACGATGATCGCGGTGATGATCGAACCGGCCTGAAGGTTAAGAGTCTTTAGGCTTTCTTCGAAAAGTTCAGCAAAGCTTTCGCTCATTTTAATTCCTGTTGATAAGGGCGAAGAATACGCCCATCTGCCACGCTCCAGACAACGTGGGTTTCGTTCATATGAAAGAAAGCCTGCGGGACTATGACTGGTCTCCCACATGGCTTTCTGGTCATCCGGCGAGATCGCGGAGTGCGACTTCACTCAGGATGCGTTCAAGCACCTGCTCGATGGACAATTCGGTGGAATCCAGCTGAATGGCGTCATGCGCCGGCTTGAGCGGGGCTACCGCTCGCTGGGTGTCACGCTCGTCGCGGACACGGATCTCATCTAGCAGACTCGGCAGACTAACATCGTCACCCTTGGCCTTCAACTGCAAATATCGCCGACGGGCACGCTCGTCGACGCTGGCCGTCAGAAAAATCTTCAATGGCGCCCCGGGGAAAACCACCGTGCCCATGTCGCGGCCGTCGGCGATCAGGCCTGGAAACTCCTGAAAAGCCCGTTGGCGCTGCAGCAGTGCTTCGCGAACAGCCGGCAACGAGGCCACCTGCGACGCGCCACTGCCGACATGCTCATTGCGGATGGCTGACGTGACGTCCTCCCCTTCCAGGATAATTCGCTGACCGTGGTCGTCGGTCGCTGCCATGAATTGCACGTCCAGATGCGCAGCCAGCAGCTTCAATGCTTCTTCATTGGTCAGGTCGACGCCATGATTGACCGCGGCGAAGGCCAGCAGCCGATACAGCGCGCCTGAATCCAGCAGGGACCAGCCCAGACGTTTGGCCAGCTTGCCGGCCACCGTGCCCTTCCCGGAACCGCTGGGTCCGTCGATCGTAATGACCGGAGCTTGAACTTTCACGATTGCCCCTCTTGCGTTACACGAATACCCACCTGAGCACACAGCGTCAGGAAACTGGGAAATGAAGTCGCCACATTGGCGCAGTCCCGGATGTGGATCGGGCCGGCCGCGCGCAGCGACGCGATACTGAATGCCATGGCGATACGGTGATCACCCTGCGCATTGATTTCACCACCGCCGACGGTTCCACCATCAATAATGATGCCATCTGCGGTCGATTCAACGTTTACACCGAGCGTCGCCAGACCGTCGGCCATGGCCTCAAGACGGCCGGATTCCCTGACGCGTGAGCCCTGGGCACCGTTAAACACTGTTCGCCCTTCCGCGCACGCGGCGGCAATAAAGAGTGCTGGAAGCTCGTCGACCGCCAAAGACACCAGCGTCCGTGGAACGTCGATACCCAAGAGGCGCGCAGGACGCACGTGCAGATCAGCCACCGGCTCGCCGCCCGCATCGCGCGGATCGTGCAGCGTAATGTCCGCGCCCATCAGGCGCAGGATATCGATAACGCCGGAGCGCGTCGGGTTGACGCCCACGCCTTCCAGAATCAGGTCGGAGCCTTCGGCGATGGACGCTGCCACCAGAAAGAACGCCGCCGAGGAGATATCGCCGGGCACTTCGATGGGTGCCGCCTTGAGTTCAACCCCTGACTGCAGCGCCACTGTCTCGTCATGAACAGCAACCGAATGACCGAAGCCTTGCAGCATGCGCTCGGTGTGGTCCCGGGTCGGCGCCGGCTCATGCACCATCGTTGTGCCATTTGCGTAGAGACCGGCGAGCAACAGCGCGGATTTCACCTGAGCGCTGGGCAACGGCATGTCGCAGCGGATGGCCTGAAGACCTTGCCCGCCGCGAAGGGTCAGCGGCGGCCGGCCGTCTTCTGCGGTTTCGATCACGGCGCCCATCTGGCGCAGCGGGTCGACGACGCTGGTCATCGAACGGCGTGACAAAGAGGCATCGCCGGTCAGCACGCTGTCAAAGCGCTGCGCGGCCAACAGGCCACAGAGCAGCCGCATCGACGTGCCCGAGTTACCCAGATAAAGCGGCCCCGGCGCCGGTTGAAGCCCGTTGAGGCCGACGCCATGAATGGTCAGGCGACCGTGGTGCGGCCCTTCGATGACCACGCCCATGTCGCGGAATGCCTGCAAGGTCGCCAGCGCGTCCTCACTTTCGAGAAAACCCTCGACGACGCTGGTGCCTTGGGCCAGGGAGCCGAGCATGATCGCGCGGTGCGAGATCGACTTGTCACCCGGCACGCGAACCCGCCCCCGGACAACGCCACCCGGCTGGGCAATAAAGATGAGGTCGGCGCCTGAGGTTTTTTCAACGTAGGCACGACGGGCGAGGATCTTGCCGAAATGCTCCCGGGCGACCCTGGCGCGGGTGAACACACCGAGCAATTGGTGGCCATCGCCTGCATCCACAGCGTCGCGCAGCGCATCAAGGTCGCTGCGGAAGGTGTCGAGGGTGCGCAGCACGGCCTCGCGGTTCGCCAGAAAGATGTCATGCCACATCACCGGATCACTGCCGGCAATGCGCGTGAAGTCGCGGAAGCCGCCCGCCGCATAACGGAATATGTCGAGATTTTCGTTGCGCTTGGCCAGCGAATCCACCAGACCGAACGCCAGGAGGTGCGGCAGATGACTGGTCGCCGCGAGCACTTCATCGTGGCGCTCGACCTGCATGTGCTCGACGTCCGCGCCCAGAGCCGACCAGAGACGATCAACCAGCGCCAGCGCCGAAGGATCGGTTTCGGCCAGGGGCGTGAGGATGACTTTGTGCCGCTTGAACAGCTCGGCGTTGGACGCTTCCACCCCGCTCTGCTCGGAGCCGGCAATCGGGTGGCCGGGCACGAAGCGCGCCGGCATCACGCCGAACGCTTCGCGGGCAGCGCGGACCACATTGCCTTTGGCGCTGCCGACATCGGTCAGCACGGCATTGCCCAGGCCCAGGCCTGCCAGCACGCCGAGGAGTTTTTCCATGGCCAGAATCGGCACAGCCAACTGAATGACGTCAGCCCCCACGCAGGCGGCAGCGAGATTGTCTTCACAGCGATCGACCACGCCCAGTTCGACGGCCAGCGTGCGCGATTGCGGGTCGAGATCGACACCCACGACTTCGCGGCACAGGCCACTTTCCTTCAACCCTTTGGCGAACGATCCTCCGATCAAGCCGAGGCCGACCACCACCAGGCGGCCGATCACAGGCACAGCGGGTTGCAGCGACGTGACATCAACCACGCGCCAGAACCTTGCTCAACGCCTCGAGGAAACGACTGTTCTCGGCTGGCAGACCAATACTCACCCGCAGGTGATCGGGCATGCCGTAACCGCCGATCGGGCGAACGATCACGCCTTCGCGCAGCAATCCTTCGTAGACCGAAGCGGCTTCGCGGCCCAGGTCAACGGCAATGAAATTGGCTTTGGAAGGAATCCAGCTCAGGCCCATCTGACCAAGCCCTGCTTCCAGCTGCTGGATGCCGGCTTCATTCAACTGACGGCTTTGCGCAACATAGTCAACGTCGTCCAGCGCGGCGCAGGCAGCGGCCAGTGCGAGGCTGTTGACGTTGAATGGCTGACGCAAGCGGTTCAGCACGTCGGCCACGACCGGCGAGGACAGGGCATAGCCAACGCGCAAAGAGGCCAGGCCATAGGCCTTGGAGAACGTACGCGACACCAGCAGGTTCGGGTAATCGCTCAGGAAGTTGAGGCCGTCAGGCAGGTCAGCGCCCTCGGCGTATTCAATGTAGGCCTCGTCCAAAACGACCAGCACATTCTCGGGCACCTGCGCGAGGAAGTCAGCCAATGCATTCGGCCCGAACCAGGTCCCGGTGGGGTTGTTCGGGTTGGCGATGAAGACGACCCGGGTGTTGCTGTCGATGGCGGCGAGCATGGCCGGGAGATCGTGACCCCACTCTTTCGCCCTGGCGACGTGGGCGGTGGCGCCCACGGCCTGGGTGACGATCGGATAAATGGCGAATGCGTGTTCGCTGAACACCGCATTGAGCCCCGGCGCCAGGTAGGCGCGGGCGACGATTTCCAGAATGTCGTTGGAGCCGTTGCCCAGCGTCACTTGCTCGGGTTGCACGCCACAGGCTTGCGACAAGCGCTGCTTGAGCTCGAAACCGTTGCCGTCCGGGTAGCGGGTCAACTCCGCCAGTGCGTCTTTGATCGCCTGCAACGCCTTGGGGCTGGCGCCCATGGGGTTTTCGTTGCTCGCCAGCTTGATGATGCGCGCCGGATCGATATCCAGTTCACGCGCCAGTTCGTCCACCGGCTTACCGGGAACGTAAGGCGATAGTTTTTGCACGCCGGGCTGTGCCAGCGCGAGGAAGTCGCCGCTCATGTACCGCTTTACCTCTTCAGAAAAACCCGTGGGGCTGCAAGTCCGGTCGCAGGATCAAAGCACTGCTTTCGGATAAGAACCCAGCACCTTGAGCGCCACGGCTTCCTGACTGATCTGCTCTAGAACGGCCTTGATCAGCGGGTCGCGGTGGTGGCCGACGAAATCAATGAAGAACACGTAGGTCCATTTACCGCTTCGCGAGGGACGCGTTTCGATGCGCGTCAGGTCGATGCCGTTCTGGTGAAAAGGCACCAGCAGCTCATGCAGCGCGCCCGGCTTGTTGCTCATGGAGACGATGATCGACGTCTTGTCGTCGCCGGTCGGCGGCACTTCCTGATTGCCGATCATGAGAAAGCGCGTGGAGTTGTCCGGGCGGTCCTCGATCTTCTCGGCAATCCGTGTCAGACCATAAAGGCCCGCCGCCATATCACCGGCGATCGCCGCCGAATTCCACTCACCCTTGACCCGCTTGGCCGCTTCGGCGTTGCTCGCCACGGCGACGCGTTCGACGTTCGGGTAATGCGCGTCCAGCCACTTGCGGCACTGGGCCAGGGACTGGGCGTGGGAATAGATGCGGCTGATGCTGTCGGTCTTGGTGTTTTCGCCCACCAGCAGATGATGGTGAATGCGCAGCTCGACTTCGCCACAGATGACCATGTCGTGCTCAAGAAAGCTGTCCAGGGTGTGGTTGACCGCACCTTCGGTGGAGTTCTCCACCGGGACCACGCCGAAGTTGACCGCACCGGCGACCACTTCACGGAACACTTCGTCGATCGCTGCCATGGGCTTGCTGATCACGGCGTGGCCGAAATGCTTCAGCGCCGCCGCCTGGGTGAAGGTGCCCTCAGGGCCGAGATAGGCGACCTTGAGCGGCTGCTCCAGCGCCAGGCACGAGGACATGATTTCGCGGAACAGCCGCGCCATCTCTTCGTTGCTCAACGGACCACGGTTACGCTCCATGACGCGCTTGAGCACCGCCGCTTCACGCTCGGGCCGATAGAACACCGGCACCTCGCCAGCCGGGAGATCGGCCATTTTGACCCGCGCCACTTCCTGGGCGCAGCGGGCGCGCTCGCTGATCAGTTCGAGAACCTTTTCGTCCAGGCTGTCGATGCGGACCCGCAGTGCCTTGAGCTCTTGTTCAGACATTAGCCGTGTTCCTTCTCGAACTCTGCCATGTACGCGGTCAGGGCGTTGACCGCACTGAGGTCGATGGCATTGTAGATGGACGCGCGCATGCCGCCGACAGAACGGTGGCCTTTGAGGTTGAGCAGGTTGCGCGCTTCGGCACCCGCGAGGAACGGCTTGTCCAGGCGATCATCGGCCAGACGGAAGGGCACATTCATCCACGAGCGGTCGGACGGGTTGATCGGGTTGCTGTACAGACCGCTGGCGTCGATGAAGTCGTACAGCGTGCGCTGCTTGAGTTCATTGCGCGTGGCCATGGCCTCGACGCCGCCCTGCTCTTTCAGCCATTCGAAGACCAGACCGGACAGGTACCAGGCCAGCGTTGGTGGCGTGTTGTACATGGAGCCGTGGTCGGCCGCGACCTTGTAATTGAGCATCGTCGGGCACAGCGAACGCGCGCGACCCAGCAGGTCCTCACGGATGATTGCCACGACGATGCCACTCGGGCCGATGTTCTTCTGGGCGCCGGCGAAGATCATGCCGAAACGCGAGACGTCGACAGGGCGCGAGAGGATGTCCGAAGACATGTCGGCGACCAGCGGCACGTCGCCGGTATCCGGAATCCAGTTGAATTGCAGACCGCCAATGGTCTCGTTGGGCACGTAGTGAACGTAGGCCGCGTCTTTCGACAGCGTCCACTCGTTCTGGCCGGGAATGGCGAAGTAATCGGAGGGTTTGGCGCTGGCGGCGACATTGATATTGCCGTAGCGCGATGCTTCTTCAATGGCTTTCTGCGACCAGATGCCGGTGTCGATGTAGTCCGCCCTGCCGTTTTCCGGCAGCAGGTTCAACGGAACCTGAGCGAATTGCTGACTGCCGCCACCTTGAAGAAACAGCACTTTGTAATTAGAGGGGACAGACAGCAGATCGCGAAAATCCTGCTCCGCCTTGGTGGCGATGGAGACGAACTCGTCGCTGCGATGGCTCATTTCCATGACGGACAGGCCTTTGCCGTGCCAGTCCAGAAGTTCGGCCTGGGCACGCAGCAGAACAGCTTCAGGGAGCGCGGCAGGACCTGCGCAGAAGTTAAAGGCTCGCTTGCTCATATCCACTCTCGTCGTGTCACTGAATTAATTTGGAACGGGTGAAATGCGGGGAAGTGCAGAACAGGGACTGTATCTATTCCATCATTCTAAGAGAGGGGGCTGTCACCAGCCCCCTTTAAGCGTTACTCCTGGGGCTCTTCTTCGTCAGCCGCGGGATCCGCCTGCACATCATCAGCGGACTCGTCGGTGTCGACGGCGCTAATCACGTCGCCATCAACCTCTTCTCCCTCGAACGCTTCGCCTTCCAGCTCTTCGCCCTCGACTTCCGATGGCTCCTGCACGCGCTCCAGACCGACCAGCTTCTCGTCCTTGGCCAGTTTGATCAGGGTCACGCCCTGGGTGTTGCGGCCCAGACTCGACACTTCGCCAACGCGGGTACGCACCAACGTGCCCTGGTCGGAAATCAGCATGATCTCCTCGCCGTCCTGCACCTGAACCGCGCCGACCAGACGGCCATTACGTTCGTTGCTGACCATGGCGATAACACCCTGACCGCCACGCTTGTACTCAGGGAACTCAGTGATCGCGGTGCGCTTGCCGTAGCCACGCTCGGAAGCGGTGAGGATCTGGCTGCCCTGCTCCGGAATCAGCATCGAAATCAGCTTCTGCCCTTCAGGCAGACGCATGCCGCGCACACCGCGAGCCGTACGGCCCATGGCGCGCACTTCGGATTCCTTGAAGCGGGTGACCTTGCCGCCGTCGGAGAACAACATGATTTCCTGCTCGCCATCGGTGACGGCTGCGGAAATCAGGATGTCGCCCTCGTCCAGCTCAAGCGCGATCAGGCCGACGCTGCGTTGACGACTGAACGCCACCAGCGGGGTCTTCTTGACAGTACCGTTGGCGGTCGACATGAAGATGAACGGCGCCTTCTTCTTGTCGGCGGCCTTGATGCGCGCCTTGCGCTCTTCTTCGGTCTCGTTGCTGTTCTCAAGGTCTTCGGCGTCGGCGTCCACGCCTTCGGCTTCTTCTTCGTCAGCGCGCTTGCGCATGGCTTCGAGGTCGACCGGCAACATGGTGGTGATGTATTCGCCTTCGCTCAGCGGCAACAGGTTGACGAGCGGACGACCACGGGCAGCGCGGGACGCTTCCGGGATCTCGTAGGTCTTGAGCCAGTACACCTTGCCTTTGCTGGAGAACATCAGCAGCGTGGTGTGACTGTTGGCGACCAGCAGGTGAGCGATGTAGTCCTCATCCTTGACGCCGGTGGCCGACTTGCCTTTGCCGCCGCGACGCTGGGCCTGATAGACGGCCAGCGGTTGAGTCTTGGCGTAGCCACCGTGGGAGATGGTCACGACGCGCTCTTCTTCGGGGATCATGTCGCCGAGGGTCAGGTCCAGGCGCGCATCGAGAATCTCGGTGCGACGCACATCGCCGTATTCGGCGCGAATCAGCTCGAGCTCTTCGCGGATGACTTCCATCAGGCGCGTGGCGCTGTTGAGGATGCGCAGCAGCTCGCCGATCTGAGTCAGGATTTCCTGGTACTCGGTCAGCAGCTTTTCGTGCTCCAGACCGGTCAGGCGGTGCAGACGCAACTCAAGGATCGCCTGGGCCTGTTCCGGCGACAGGAAATACTTGCCGTCACGCATGCCGTACTGAGGATCGAGGTTTTCCGGGCGGGACGATTCGGCGCCTGCGCGCTCGACCATCTCGACCACGGCGCTGGATTCCCACGGCGTGCTGATCAGACCTTCTTTGGCTTCAGCCGGCGTCGGCGAGGCTTTGATGAGGGCGATGACCGGGTCGATGTTCGACAGGGCAACTGCCTGACCTTCGAGGATGTGACCACGCTCGCGGGCCTTGCGCAGCTCGAACACAGTGCGGCGGGTAACGACTTCGCGACGGTGACGAATGAAGGCTTCCAGCAGGTCCTTGAGGTTCAGGATGCGTGGACGGCCGTCGATCAGCGCAACGATGTTGATACCGAAGACGCTTTGCAGCTGGGTCTGGGCGTAGAGATTGTTGAGGATGACCTCCGGCACTTCGCCGCGACGCAGCTCGATGACCACGCGCATGCCGTCCTTGTCGGACTCGTCGCGCAGCTCGGTGATGCCTTCGAGCTTCTTCTCTTTGACCAGCTCGGCGATCTTCTCGATCAGACGGGCCTTGTTCAGCTGGTACGGCAGCTCGGTAATGACGATCTGCTGGCGACCACCGACCTTGTCGATGTCTTCGACCATGGAACGGGCGCGCATATAGATGCGGCCACGACCGGTCTTGTAGGCTTCGACGATGCCGGCACGGCCGTTGATGATCGCGGCGGTCGGGAAGTCGGGGCCGGGGATGTACTGCATCAACTCGTCGACGGTGAGGTCGCCGTTGTCGATGAGCGCCAGACAGCCGTCGATGACTTCACCGAGGTTGTGCGGCGGAATGTTGGTCGCCATGCCCACGGCGATGCCGCTGGAGCCGTTGACCAGCAGGTTGGGAATACGGGTCGGCATGACCGCGGGGATCTGTTCGGTGCCGTCGTAGTTCGGCACCCAGTCCACGGTTTCCTTGTGCAGGTCGGCCAGCAGCTCATGGGCCAGCTTGGTCATGCGCACTTCGGTGTATCGCATGGCAGCGGCGTTGTCGCCGTCCACCGAACCGAAGTTGCCCTGGCCGTCTACCAGCAGGTAGCGCAGGGAAAAGGGTTGGGCCATACGAACGATGGTGTCGTAGACCGCAGTGTCGCCATGCGGGTGGTACTTACCGATAACGTCACCGACCACACGGGCGGATTTCTTGTACGGCTTGTTCCAGTCGTTACCCAGTTCGCTCATCGCGAACAGTACCCGCCGGTGCACGGGCTTCAAGCCGTCGCGCGCATCGGGCAGAGCTCGTCCGACGATGACGCTCATCGCGTAGTCGAGGTAGGACTGCTTCAGCTCGTCTTCGATATTGACCGGGAGGATTTCTTTGGCCAGTTCGCCCATGAGAAGCCTGATTCCTTTTTCTGGTGAAACCTCGCTCAGCCATCCGGGATGAACAAGGCTTGCCGCTGCCGACGATTGTCAGGCAACGACTTACGACAAATCAGCGAGTTATGCCATGAATGTGCGCAGTCATATGGGTCGCCATGCGCCCCTGTGGAAACCGCCGGATGGTACCACAATCGCCGTCAGGCACGAAGTCTTTGCAGGCGCCGTGAACACGCCATTTCGCCAACAGACGCCTGAGACGCGCTCACAGAGCCCGATAGCGCGTTTGACGACGAATGGCATTATTGGCTGCAGGGTGATCAATGCAGGCGTTTGCGACACATCAACAGGGCCATTTTGGTCGCGTCGGGGCGTTCGACGATGCCCTTCTCGGTAACGATGGCGTCGATCAGATCGGCGGGCGTGACGTCGAACACCGGGTTGAAGGCGTCGACGTCGGCACCCACGCGCTTGCCGCCGACTTCCAGCAATTCGCGGCCGTCGCGTTCTTCGATGGGAATATCGTCGCCACTGGCAAGGTTCATGTCGATGGTCGAGCTCGGCGCCACGACCATGAAGCGCACGCCGTGGTGCATCGCCGCCACCGCCAACTGGTAAGTGCCGATCTTGTTGGCGACGTCGCCGTTGGCGGTGATGCGGTCGGCGCCCACGATGACCCAGGTGATGCCTTTGGTTTTCATCAGGTGCGCGGCCGCGGAGTCGGCGTTGAGGGTGACCGGAATGCCTTCGTTGACCAATTCCCACGCGGTCAGACGGGAGCCCTGCAGCCAGGGACGGGTTTCGTCGGCGTAGACGCGTTCGATCATGCCTTCCAGGTGTGCCGCGCGGATGACGCCCAGCGCCGTACCGAAGCCACCTGTGGCCAGTGCGCCGGTGTTGCAGTGGGTCAGCACGGTCTGCAGATTGCCCTGGTGCTTGCGAATCAGCTCGGCACCCAGTTGCGCCATGGTCAGGTTGGCTTCGCGGTCGCTCAAGTGAATGGCCACAGCTTCGGCTTCCATGACCTTCAGCGGATCTTCGTGATCCTTCAGGCGATACAGGCGTTCACGCATGCGATTCAGCGCCCAGAACAGGTTGACCGCCGTGGGCCGGGAGTTGGCCAGCAGGTCGAAATCTTCTTCCAGGGCCATTTGCCAGTCGCCGCCTTCGGCCAACCGGTCAATGACCGCCAACACGATGCCGTAGGCCGCACTGATGCCGATGGCCGGCGCGCCGCGCACAACCATCGTGCGGATGGCTTCGGCCACGCCTTCAGCTGTGGTGTAGGGATGCCAGGTTTCTTCGAAGGGCAGGACCCGCTGATCCAGCAGATGCAACGTGCCGTCCCGCCAATCGATGGCCTTTACCTTCTCCGCAGCCAGTAATCGATCGCGCATTGCACACCCCACTTGATGAATTTTTGAAAAGCTGCCGCCACAGCGACGGTGCAAAGAAGCAAATCGCCAGCACCTTAAAAAGCCGCCGATTATAGCGAGCCGCCTGCGAAGACGCTCGGGTATACTTCGCCGTCCCCGTAATAAGCCATTGGATGCCCGCCCCATGCCCCATTCCGCTGCCCCGCTCGACCTGTTGTTGCTGCCGGACTGGCTGGTACCGGTCGAACCCGCCGGCGTTGTGTTGAAGCAGCACGGAATCGGCATTCGCGATGGCCTGATCGTTTACATCGGCCCCCGCGCCGAGGCCCTGCGCCAGCCGGCCATCGAAGTGCGCGAGCTGCCGGGCATGCTGCTCAGTCCCGGGCTGATCAACGCCCACGGCCACGCGGCGATGACGCTATTTCGCGGTCTGGCCGACGATCTGCCGCTGATGACCTGGCTGCAGGATCATATCTGGCCGGCCGAGGCGAAATGGGTCGATGAGGATTTCGTCCGCGACGGCACCGATCTGGCCATCGCCGAGCAGTTGAAAGGCGGCATCACTTGCTTCTCCGACATGTATTTCTTTCCGAAGGTCGCCTGCGAGCGGGTCCATAACAGTGGCATTCGCGCACAGATCACTGTGCCGGTGCTGGACTTCCCGATACCCGGCGCGCGCAACAGCGACGAATCCCTGCACATCGGCATCGAGCTGTTCAACGATCTGGCCCACCACGACCGCATCAAGATCGCCATGGGCCCCCACGCGCCTTATACCGTCAGCGACGAGAACCTGGAGAAGATCCGGGTCATCGCCGATGAACTGGACGCAATGATCCAGATGCACGTTCACGAAACTGCCTTTGAAGTACACGAGGCCGTTCAGCAACGCCAGGAACGGCCCCTCGCGCGGCTGCAGCGTCTGGGCCTGCTGGGCCCGCGTTTCCAGGCGGTGCACATGACCCAGATCAGCGATGACGACCTCGCGATGCTGGTCGAAAGCAACTCCAGCGTCATTCACTGCCCCGAGTCGAACCTGAAACTGGCCAGCGGCTTCTGCCCGGTCGAGTGCCTGTGGCAGGCCGGAGTCAACGTCGCCATCGGCACCGACGGCGCGGCCAGCAACAATGACCTGGACCTGCTCGGCGAAACCCGCACCGCCGCGCTGCTGGCGAAAGCGGTGGCCGGCTCGGCCACCGCGCTGGACGCCCACCGTGCGCTGCGCATGGCCACGCTGAACGGCGCCCGCGCTTTGGGCATTGACGATCACACCGGTTCGCTGCAGATCGGCAAGGCCGCCGACATGGTCGCGTTCGACCTCTCGGGCCTGGCGCAACAGCCGGTCTACGACCCGGTGTCACAACTTATTTATGCAACGGGGCGCGATTGCGTGACCCACGTCTGGGTCGCCGGCAAGCCATTGCTGCAGGACAAACGCCTGACCCGCATGGACGAGGAAGCGCTGACCCGAACCGCCAAAGCCTGGGGCGACCGCATCGCGGCAGACAAAGCCTGACCCATTGAGCACCGCCACGGTCAGATACCGTGGCCGGACACCGAATTCAAGTTTTTGAGGATCACACATGAGCAACGTCGACCACGCCGAAATCGCCAAATTCGAGGCCCTCGCCCATCGCTGGTGGGATCGCAACAGCGAGTTCAAGCCGCTTCACGATATCAACCCGCTGCGGGTGAACTGGATTGACGAGCGCGTGAATCTGGCCGGCAAGCAGGTGCTCGACGTCGGCTGCGGCGGCGGCATCCTGAGCGAGGCCATGGCCTTGCGCGGCGCCACCGTGACCGGCATCGACATGGGCGAGGCGCCGCTGGCCGTGGCGCGCCTGCATCAGCTCGAATCTGGGGTGAACGTAGAATACCGGCAGATCACCGCCGAAGCGCTGGCCGACGAAATGCCCGAGCAGTTCGATGTCGTGACCTGCCTGGAAATGCTGGAGCACGTGCCGGACCCGTCGTCGGTGATTCGCGCCTGCTACAAGATGGTCAAGCCGGGCGGTCAGGTGTTTTTCTCCACCATCAACCGCAACCCGAAGGCGTACCTGTTCGCCATCATCGGCGCCGAATACATCATGAACCTGCTGCCGCGCGGCACCCATGACTTCAAGAAATTCATCCGCCCTTCCGAGCTGGGCGCGTGGAGCCGCGATGCCGGGCTGCAGGTCAAGGACATCATCGGCCTGACCTACAACCCGCTGACCAAGCACTACAAGCTGGCGTCCGATGTCGACGTCAATTACATGATCCAGACACTGCGGGGCGTCTGAGCCATGCGCTTGAGGGCAGTTCTCTTCGACATGGACGGCACGCTGCTCGACACCGCGCCGGACTTCATCGCGATCTGCCAGGCGATGCTGGCCGAACGCGGCTTCCCGCGTGTGGACGACAAACTGATTCGCGACGAGATCTCCGGCGGGGCCAGGGCGATGGTCTCGGCGGCGTTCGCCATGTCCCCCGAGGCGCCGGAATTCGAGGCGCTGCGCCTGGAGTTTCTGGCGCGGTATCAGACCGATTGCGCCGTGCACAGCAAGCTGTTCGACGGCATGGCCGAATTGCTCGCCGACATCGAAAAAGCCAAGCTGATCTGGGGCGTGGTGACCAACAAGCCGGTGCGTTTCGCTCAGCCGATCATGGAGCAGCTGGGCTTGTCGGAGCGTTCCGCGGTGCTGATCTGCCCGGACCATGTGACCAAGAGCAAACCCGACCCGGAGCCGCTGTTGCTGGCCTGCAAGATGCTCGATCTGGACCCCGCCAGCGTGCTGTTCGTGGGCGATGACCTGCGTGACATCGAATCCGGCCGCGACGCCGGCACTAAGACCGCCGCCGTACGCTATGGCTACATCCATCCCAACGACAATCCCGATCACTGGGGCGCGGACGTGGTGGTGGATCACCCGCTGGAGCTGCGCCGGGTGCTGGATGATGCGTTGTGCAGCTGCTGATTTGAGACCGAATGAAATCCCTTGTGGGACGATCGGGGTGGCGCTCCACCTTGTTCGCGAAGAGGACGACACATCCGTCGAATCTTTAGTGAATCCAGAATACATTCGCGAGCAAGCTCGCTCCCACAGGATCGGGGTGGACTCGATATCTTGGTTACACCGCCGGACTTGTGGGGGCGCGCTTGCTCGCGAAGAGGACGGCACATCCGTCGCATCTTTAGTGAATCCAAATTCATTCGCGAGCAAGCTCGCTCCCACAGTAGTGCCGCCAGCCACACACTGCGTTTTACCGCTTGACTACGTGTGATGAAGGAGCCCCCATGTTCAATTATTCCCCCCGCCCCGATCTGCTCAAGGATCGGGTGATTCTGGTCACCGGCGCTGGCCGTGGCATCGGTGCCGCTGCCGCGAGAACCTACGCCGCCCACGGCGCGACGGTCTTGCTGCTGGGCAGGACCGAAGCGAACCTGAGCGCTCTGTACGACGAGATCGAGGCCGCCGGTCATCCGCAGCCGGTGGTCATCCCGTTCGATCTCGAGCGCGCGCTGCCCCATCAATACGACGAACTCGCCGCGATGATCGAAGCGGAGTTCGGCCGGCTCGATGGCGTGTTGCACAATGCCTCGATCATCGGCCCGCGCACGCCGATCGAGCAGCTCACCGGCGAGCAGTTCATGCAGGTGATGCACATCAACGTCAACGCCACCTTCATGCTGACCACCGCGTTGCTGCCGCTGCTCAAGCTCTCGGGTGACGCGTCCATCGCCTTCACTTCCAGCAGCGTCGGGCGCAAAGGCCGCGCGTATTGGGGCGCCTATGGCGTGTCCAAGTTCGCCACCGAAGGGCTGATGCAGACGCTGGCCGACGAGATCGACGGGCTTGGGTCGCTACGCGCCAACAGTATCAATCCGGGCGCAACCCGCACCGACATGCGCGCCCAGGCGTACCCGGCGGAAGATCCGACCCGCAACCCGACGCCGGACGAAATCATGCCGGTGTATCTGTACCTGATGGGCCCGGACAGCAAAGGCATCAACGGACAGGCACTGGATGCGCAGACCCGCTGACCCGGGGCAAGTCGTCCGCTAACCGCAAGGGGCGCTCCCGAACGCGCGCCCTCATCTGCATATCAGACAACGCCGGGTACCTCCCACTCGGCAGTTTCCTGCCGTCTTGTGTAGCCGAATGCCTTCAGGATCGATACGTTAGTCAAATCCAAGGCGCGGAAAGGTATCAAACCTGTCACAATCCGCCGCAACTTATTGATTGACAATACTTTTCACGAAGGCAGTCGAATTGGCACGAGTTTCGCTCTCTCCATTTCAAGCCCGTAGAGGCGAAGGAGCGGAGCCATGAGTTTTCCAACCAACACCAATGCCATAGATTTCGACAGCGCCCGGCTGCAACGCCATGGTTTCGCGCCGCCCCACAGCCTCGTCCGGCCTGCCCTCGATTACGAGCAGCTCAGGCGTCAGCTCGATCTGCAACTGCAGACCAGCCTCGAAGCGGACAAGATCCTGTCGATGCTTTTCCAGAGCGTTCAGCAACTCATCCCGCTGAATGCCCTCAGCTACAAACACCTGCCCACCGATCTGCGCCTGGAACTTGGGGAGCGCGCCCGCCACAGCGCTATCTACCGCATGACCCACGAAGGCGAGCAGTTGGGCGAGCTGTCGTTCCAGCGCGACCACCGTTTCGCCGAGGATGAGCTGGAGCAACTCGAATCGTTGCTGTCCAGCCTGCTGTATCCCCTGCGCAACGCCCTGCTGTACCGCCACGCCAGCTTGAGTGCGCTGCGTGACCCGCTGACCGGCGCCGGTAACCGGATCGCGATGGAGCAGTCGCTGATTCGCGAGTTCGAAATCGCACGCCGCCAGCAACAACCGCTGTCGGTGCTGATGCTCGACATCGACCACTTCAAGGGCATCAACGACACCCATGGCCATGCCACGGGCGATGAAGTGCTGCGCGCGGTGACCAACGCGGTCAAGGATCGCCTGCGCAATATCGATCAGGTGTTCAGATTCGGCGGTGAGGAATTTCTCATCGTGCTGACCAATACCAGCCGTGAGTCAGCCGCGCTGGTGGGCGAACGCCTGCGCAGTGCGGCACTGCAACTCAGTTATCCGGTGACAGGACGGCCTCTGGATCTGACCGTCAGCCTCGGTTGCTCGACGCTGCTGCCGGGCGAATCGTCCGACAGTATGTTACGCCGAGCCGACACGGCCCTGTACGCCGCCAAGCGTAAGGGCCGCAACCGCCTGGAAATGGCGGGCTGACCGATCAGGCGCGGGCGGGGATCCGGTGTTCACGAACCGAGCCGTTACCTTCCTGCGACCGTTCCAGCGTCATGCACCGCTCAAGGAACAGGAACATGTACTCATAGCTCTTGCAGACCGCCATTCGCAGGTCGCTCTGCAACTGCTCGCTGGGGTTGTTTCCGGCCAGGGTGCAGATGATCTCCAGCGCTTCCCAGGGGTGGGAATCGTCGTACTGCGCATGCATCTTCAGCCACTTCATTGCCCGCTTTCGTGTCTCCGGCGGGAACATGTCCGCGTAGGTGTCCTGGGAGCAGACCACCGCCGACCATTCACCGGTGGCGCCTTCGATGGCGTAGTTGGTCGCCGCGATGGCGACCACCAGCGAATCCGACGAACAACTGTGCCAGCACCAGTGATTCAATGCGTGGAGTTCCGAGGGCACCAACTGCGCCTGCAAGTCTTCCAGCGTCACCCCGTGGGCGGCGCTCCAGTTGACCCAGTAATCGGCGTGGTTGAGTTCGACGCGAATGTTGCGCATCAACCATCGTCGCGCCATGTCTTCGCCCGGGTGTCGGGCGAATCGGGTTTTGGTCAGGTTATGCGCCATATAGACCGCGAACTGTTCGACGACCGGCCAGCCTCCAATGAGGTACTGGCGCATGGTCTTAGAACTGAGCCGCCCGTCACGCATGCGTTGATAAAGTTCATGCCCTACCACCTTGGCCTTGGCGTCACTGCAATCGTCAATCAATTGCTGTGCCCAAGCGGGGTAACTGCTGGCATCCATCAGCGGACCGGTTCTAATGAACATATCGATCACTGTGTAGCTCCTTATGTAAGTTGCGTAGGGTGTGTTCAGCGAAAAGTCCCGGGAGCGCTGAACAACAGTGGGGTCTGCCTCGCGGGCCGTGCGTGCAGACATTCACAGGTGAATAATTGCGGTCGCTCGATAACATAACCCTGAGCGTAGTCCACACCGATTTCCAATAACGCCTGCTCTATCTGTGGGCTTTCGACGAACTCGGCGATCGTCTGTTTGCCCATCACGTGCCCGATATGGTTGATCACTTCCACCATCGCCCGGTTGACCGGATCGTCGAGCATGTCTTTTACGAAACTGCCATCAATCTTCAGGAAGTCCACAGGCAAGTGCTTCAGGTAAGCGAATGACGACATGCCTGCACAGAAGTCATCCAGGGAGAAACGGCATCCCAGACTTTTAAGCTCATTGATGAACCGAATGGCGCTGCCCAGATTGGCGATCGCACTGGTTTCGGTGATTTCAAAACAGATAAGTTCAGGAGGGATTGCATAGATCTGGAACTGCTGTCGCAAATACTCAAGAAAGGCGTCGTCGCCAATGCTGGTCCCGGACAGGTTGATCGCACACACGGCCATCGGCCCTTTGCCGTGTCCGGACTTGAGACAGTCGGCGATGATCATGAACACGTGCTGCACGACCCAGCGGTCCAGGGTGGTCATCATGCCGTAGCGCTCGGCGGCAGGGATGAAACTGTCCGGCAGGATCATGCGCCCGGACTCGTCGCGCAGCCGCAGCAGAATCTCGATATGGCCAGGGCCTTGCACGGCGTTGCGGCCCAGTGCTGCAATTTCCTGGGAGTACAGACAGAAGCGGTTGTCTTCGAGGGCCATGTGCAGGCGCTGAATCCAGGCCATTTCGCCAAAGCGGGTGGACAGATCAGAGTCGTCGTCGTGGTAGACCTGAACCCGGTTGCGGCCTTTTTCCTTGGCCATGTAGCAGGCCATGTCGGCGGCGCGCAGCGAGGTCTCCAGCGTGGTCGGGACCTCGTCGATGTGCACCAGACCGATGCTGACGGTGGTGACAAACGGCCGGCCTTTCCAGACAAAGTGCAGGCTTTCCACGGTTTGCCGCAGGCTCTCGGCAACCCGCTCGGCGGCCTCCGGCGCGCAGTGTTCGAGGAGGATGCCGAACTCGTCGCCGCCCAGACGCGCCAGCGTATCGCCTTCGCGCACGCCCTGCTGCAGCAGCGTGCAAATATGCCGCAGCAGTTCATCACCCGCAGCATGACCGCTGGTGTCGTTGACCAGCTTGAACTGATCAAGGTCAAGGAACATCAATGCATGCCGCGCCGGCTGCTCGGCCAGGCCGTTGAGGGCCAGCTCGAGGCGGTACTCGAATTCGCGGCGATTGGTCAGTCCGGTCAGGGCATCGTGGGTCGCCTGCCAGGACAGATTGGCGATGTACTGACGCTCCTGGGTCATGTCATGCAACACCAGCACCGCGCCACTGACTTTGCCTTCGGTGCGGATCGGCGAGCCGACCAGCGCGACCGAAACGGTGCTGCCGTCCAGGCGCTGAATCAGTCGAGAGCTTTCACTGCCGCCGCCCAGACTGCCACTGAGCATGCGCTCGATCAGGGTCGAGGTGTCTTTCTGATCGTTCTCGTCAAGCAGGCTGAACAGCGCGGCCAGCGGCAGACCGGCCGCCTGCTCGTTCTTCCAGTGGGTCATGAGCTCGGCGGCGGGGTTCATGTAGACGATGGAGCCGTCGACATCGGTGGTGATGACGCCGTCGCCGATGGACTCCAGGGTGATCTGCGCGCGCTCTTTTTCCATCTGCAGCGCGATCGCAAAGGCGTGGCGCTGCTCCAGCAGTTTATGAGTGCGCAGCAGCGCAAGGATGATCAGGCACAGCGCCGTGGCGAGGTTGACCACCAGCAGAATCCGCAGGATGACCCGCGAGCCCTCCCCCAGTGCGTCGCTGAAAGCCATGGCCGCCGGGGTAACGCCTTCGTTGATGGCGCTGATGCGTTGGCGCCAGCCCAGGACTTCACTGTTGGTGACGTTGCCTTCCTGAATCCGGGCGTGCATTTCACGGGCGACTTCATCGAGCTGCACCAGGTAGTTGTCACCGACTTTCCACAGGTCGATGGCCTTTTCCAGGTAACTGAAGTGCTGGAAGTTCAGATAGAGCCAGATG
Organism: Pseudomonas sp. W2-17; assembly: GCF_041060445.1. Taxonomy (NCBI): domain Bacteria; kingdom Pseudomonadati; phylum Pseudomonadota; class Gammaproteobacteria; order Pseudomonadales; family Pseudomonadaceae; genus Pseudomonas; species Pseudomonas sp. W2-17. Next base: position 77,147 of record NZ_JAUFNS010000013.1, read on the forward strand.
ATGCTCTGCGCATCGTCGGGATGGTTACCACCCTGAAGAATGCCGGCCTTGGCGCGCGCGATGTCGGGCACCGGCTGATCCATGGCGAGGCGCAAGTCATGACCGCCTTGGGGAATGGCGATCGCCTGCTGGTATTTCAGGTAGTTGATGTCGTCGCGGCTGTTGGCGTAGAGATTCAGATAATAAATGGCGTCTTTCTGGCCCTTCGACCACAGGCTCTCACCGCCGATGTAGCTACGAACTGCGGACATCATGTACAAGCTGACGCAGCCGAGCAGTGCCTGTAACAGCACAACAGCGATAAACGGCCAGACGATGCCCAGAAGACGAGGCTTCTCGAGGATCCGCTTTTGCTTCATGGTGTCCCTTTGATCAGCACTGCCAGATTCTCGGTCCCCCCACGCCAGGCAACCTTCCTGGAGCCTGAGGGACTTCGCTAATTTCCACGACGCAGCAGACAATCTCTCACATCTTTTACAAGACGTAACCAGCCAATTGGATGCGAAGACGTAAATATGACGCTTTTCACATTTTCGGTAAGCGCCTGGGCAAGCATAGCCCAAGAATTGACGTGATCCAGTGGCAATACGCTATTGCGTCCCGCCCCGAAACTCGTCCGGTCTTATCACACCTGTTGCAGGTGCCCGTAGAGCCTGGCGTAGAGCCCGCCATCTGCAATCAGTTGCTGATGATCCCCGTCTTCGGCGATGCGCCCGCCATCGAACACCAACACGCGATCGGCCTGTTTCACCGCTGACAGTCGGTGGGCGATGATCAGCGTCGTGCGGCCACTGAGGAAACGGTTGAGGGCCTGGTGCAGGTTGTACTCGGTGGCGGCATCCAGCGCAGAAGTGGCCTCGTCGAGAATCACCACCTTGGGGTCCGCCAACACCATGCGCGCGATGGCCAGCCTCTGGCGCTGCCCGCCGGACAGTCGCACCCCCGAACGCCCGACCACGCTGTCCAGCCCCAGGGGTAGCGCGCGGATCGTCGCATCCATCTGAGCGATTTCAAGCGCCTGCCAGCAGGCGTTGTCATCCTGCTCGCGGCCCATAAGAAGGTTGGCGCGGACGGTGTCGTTGAACAGCGCCGGGTGCTGCAACACCACGGCGACGTTCTCGCGAACGGTGTCCAGGCCAATCTCCTGCAAGCTTGAACCCCCGAAACGAATGACCCCGGATCGGGCGGTGTACAGGCCAAGCAGCAACTGGACGAGCGTGCTTTTGCCGCCGCCGCTGGCCCCCACGATCGCGACTTTTTCGCCGGGATCGATCGAGAGGTCCAACTGATCGAGGACCCGCTCGTCGTTGTAGCCAAAGCTCAAACCGCGCACGTCGATGCTCACCGTCTGCCGACCCACGAACGGATTGGTCTGCCCCGGGTACTGAGGCTCGTCCGCGCGGGCCAGCAGTTCATTGATACGGGTCAGGGCGCCGCCGGCCGCGTAATAGGCGTACTGCAGATTCAGCAGTTGTTCGACCGGCCCGATCATGAACCACAGGTAGCTGAACACCGCGAGCATGTGGCCGATGGACAGGTCGGAGAACAGCACCGTGAGCATGGCGGCAGCGCGGAAGATGTCGATACCGAATTGAAACAGCAAGCCGCTAGCCCGGCCCGACGCATCGCTTTTCCACTGGGACGACACCGCGTAATCGCGCACTTCCCGGGCGCGCAGGCCGAGCAACCCGAGGAAATAGCCCTGACGGTTGCTGGCGCGGATCTCCTGAATGGCGTCGAGGGTTTCGGTGAGCGCCTGGGTGAAGCGCGAGGTGCTGTCGTTTTCCAGTTTTTTGAGGTGTTTGACGCGCTTGCCGAGCTTCACCGTGGCGAACACCACCAGCGGATTGAACAGCAAGATCAGCAGCGCCAGTTGCCAGTGCATCCACATCAGGATCGCAGCGGTGCCCATGAGCGTGAGCATCGCCACGAGGAACTTGCTCAGCGTCTCGCCGACGAATTTGTCCACGGTGTCCAGATCCGTCACCAGATGCGCGGTGACAGTGCCGCTGCCCAGGCTTTCGTATTCGCTCAGCGAGATGCGCTTGAGCCGCTCGATCAGGCGCGTGCGGATGCGGTAGACGATGTCCTTGGCCAGCCCGGCGAACAACCGCGCCTGAATCACGTTGAACACCAGCGCGCCCAGTCGCAGGCAGAGTGTCGCCACCAGCATCAGGCCAATGTAGCCGACCGGCTTGTGCAGGCTGTCGGGCAGGAACTGATTCATGAAGATCAGCGCCGAATTGCCTTTGCCCAGCAGCACTTCATCGACCAGCAAGGGCAGGAGCAGCGGGATCGGCACCGAGCAGAGGACCGCCAGGACAGCGACGCCATTGGCCACCCACAGTGCCTTTTTGTGCTGCAGGGCAAGGCGGCGGATCTGCGCCCAGTTCAGGCGATCACCCGGCGGACGTTCAGGTGCCGATGCGGCGCTACTGCGATGTTGCAGGTCGGGGACGTCAGGCACTGGCGTTGCGCTCCAGCCAACGACCCAGCAAGGGCCCGAGGACATCGAGGGGTTGATAGCCGTTGGTCAGCAGCGCCAGTTGGCCATTGCGCTCGGCGAGCAACGTCGGAAAGCCGGCAATGCCCAAGTCCTGAACCCAGGAGAAATCCGACGCGGTCGCGGTGTGCTGTTCGACGCTGTCGAAGGCTTCGGCGAACTCGATGCGCGGCAGGCCGGCTTTTTCCGCCAGCTCGGCCAGCACCGAGCCGTGGGTCACGTCGCGGCCATGAAGATAGAAAGCCTGCTGGATTTCGTTGACCAGCCGCCAGGCGACATCCGGCGCCAGGCTGCGCGCCGCAACGATGGCACGGCAGGCCGGCGCGGTGTCGTAGACGAAGCCGTCGGGCAAGGCGCCGTCAAAACGGAACGCCTGGCCCGTGGCCTCGTGCACCGCTTGCCAGTGTTCGAGGATGTAGCGTTTGGTCGTCGGTTCCAGGGCAGCGCCACTGCCGGTGCGCAATCCGCCCACCACCAGATGCAACGGCACCCCCGCCGCTGCCGCCTGCTCGACCAATGCTTCGGCGACGGGAGAAAACCCCCAGCACCACGAACACATCGGGTCCATCACATACAGCAGGCGGGTGGACATGGCTCAGGCCTCGTTGTCTTGGGTTTCAGTCGCTTGGCCGTCAAGCGCACGGTAATTGCGTCCGATCGGGTGCGGCTGATTGCGCGCCTTCGCCAGTTCGATCTGCTTTTGCCGGTCGATGGCGCTGCGGCGGGTTTTCTCGCTCAGCGAATCCCAGCAATGCGGGCAGCTGACGCCCGGCGAATAATGCTCGCTGGCACGGTCTTCTGCGCTGATCGGCGTGCGGCACGCATGGCATTGATCGTAGTCGCCTTCGGTCAGGTCGTGACGCACGGTGACGCGATTGTCGAACACGAAGCAGTCGCCCTGCCAGCGGGTTTCTTCCTGGGGCACTTCTTCCAGGTATTTGAGAATGCCGCCCTTGAGGTGATAGACCTCTTCGAACCCTTCACCGAGCATGTAGCTGGAGGCCTTCTCACAGCGAATGCCGCCGGTGCAGAACATCGCGACCTTCTTGTGCCTGGCCGGATCGAAATTCGCCTTGATGTAATCGGGAAATTCACGGAATGAAGTGGTCTTGGGATCGATCGCGCCTTCGAAGGTGCCGATCGACACTTCGTAATCGTTGCGCGTGTCGATGAGCAGCACTTCAGGGTCGGCCATCAGCGCGTTCCAGTCCTTGGGATCGACATAGGTGCCGACGGCCTTGTTCGGGTCAACGCCCGGGACGCCGAGGGTCACGATCTCTTTCTTGAGTTTGACCTTGGTGCGGTAGAACGGCTGGTCGTCGCAGTACGATTCCTTGTGATCGATATCGACCATGCGCGGGTCTTTCTTCAACCAGGCCATTAAGCCGTCGATGCCCTCGCGGCTGCCGGAGACCGTGCCGTTGATGCCTTCTTCAGCGATCAGCAAGGTGCCTTTGATGCCGTTGTCGACCATCGCCTGCAGCAGTGGCTCGCGCAGTGCGACGTAATCGGAAAGGGTGACGAATTTGTACAGCGCCGCGACGACGATGGGTGCGGGTTGGGTCATGTGGCGTCTCCAGGTGGTGACCCTCGCAAAGGGCCTACCGGGTGAATGATTCAGATGAACGCGTGCCGACCGGGCAACGCGCCGCGGATTCTATCAAGAATCGTACGTGGGCAGGCAGGAGGGTTGATCAATCGGCCCATCACCCCGTTCACCTGCCGGGAACATCGGCCTGAGCTTCACGGACTAAATGACATCGCTTCTCCGCCCCCACAGGAACGAATCCCATGCATATTCTCCACCTTGCCAGCTCTCCCCGCGGCGATCGCTCTGCCTCTCTCAAACTCGCTGCGCGCTTTCTCGAGACCCTGACCTCGCGGCACGCCGAAGCCACGGTGGATGTCCTGGACGTCTGGACGACCGATCTGCTGCCCTTCGATGGTGCTGCTCTGGAGGCCAAGTACGCCGATCTGCAAGGCGTGCAGATGAACGCCGAGCAACAGGCGGTGTGGGAGCAGATCCACACATTGGGCGAGCGTTTCCATCGCGCCGACGTCATCGTTTTCAGCGTGCCGATGTGGAATTTCGGTATTCCTTACCGCCTCAAGCATCTGATCGACGCCGTGTCGCAGCGGGGCGTGTTGTTCGATTTCGACGCTCAGGGCATGCGCGGTCTGCTCAAGGGCAAGAAAGTGGTGGTGTTCGCGACCCGTGGAGTAGCGCTTGGGGAGGACTTCCCCACAGAGGACTACGATCATCAGGTCGCGTACCTGAAAACCTGGGCCCGGATGGTGGGCGTACCGGCCATCGATGCGGTGGTGTCGGAAGCCACCCTCGCGGATGCGACGACGGCGGAGACGAATTTCAACGCAGCGCTGGCGCAGGCCTCGAAGCTGGCTGCCGACCTGACATGAAGGCGCTGCAAATCCAGGATGCGCCCTTACCTAACGAATGTTAGGTAGCCCATTGACCAAGGCGGCATTCAAGCCTAAGGTTGGCCTACCTAACAACCGTTAGGTGCTAAATCTTCCATTACAGGACAGCGCCATGACGACCAGACTGCAGCTATTCACCTCTCCTTCGGCGTTCCCCAATCCCCAACGACTGCGCTTGTTTATTCACGAAAAGGGCATCGCCGATCAGTTCGATGAAACCATCTATGACATGTCGCCGGGTGGCGAGCAGCGTGGCTGGCGTCACCTCAACATGAACCCGTGGGGAGAAACCCCTACGCTGCAGTTGGCGGATGGCAGCTTTATTTCCGAAACACCGGCCATTGCCCGTTTTCTCGACCAGTCTTATCCCGGCCGCAAGATCATGGGCGAAACCGCGCTGGAGCAGGGCCTGGACAACATGTGGGATAACCGCATCTGGGTGCATATCCTTTACCGGATCGTCACGGCTTTTCACGTCTTGCACACCGGGCTGGGCTTCAAGCTGGAGCTGACAAAGAATGAGGCATGGGGTGAGCACTGCCGCAAAGAGGCACTGATGCACGCGGCTTTGGTGAATCGTCATCTGGCCGACGGTCGCGAATGGCTGCTGGACGGCGCCGAACCGACGTTCGCCGATATCACGCTGGCCACCGCCATCGCCTTTTCCAAGTTCCCGGTAAACGCCACTCCGCTGGACGAGCGCTTCGAGCACTTGGACAGCTACTGGCAGCGCTGGCAGAAACGTCCGGCTTTCCAGGCCGCCTACGCCGATCGCAGCAGTGGCATACCGGAACTGGATTCGCCTGCCGAGTGATCCGACTGGATGGGCACGTCATGATCTGAGAGGACGAGGGCTGGAGCTTTTGCTTTAAGATGGCCGGCTCCACTGCAACTCGTCCGACCCATGAAAGGCACGACAATGAGCATCAACGCCCGCGAGGCCATACTCCTGGCTGCCCGAAACATTGCCCAGTCACAGGGTTACAACGGCCTGAATTTTCGCGATCTGGCCCATGAGGTTGGCATCAAGGCAGCCAGTATCTACTACCACTTTCCGAGCAAGGCCGATCTGGGCATTGCTGTCGCCAAACGATACTGGCAGGACGGTGCGGCCGCATTGGAAACGCTCAGCGAGCAGACGCCGGATCCGGTGGAAGCATTGCGCCGATTCCCCGAAATTTTTCGTCGCTCGCTGGAGGCCGACAACCGGCTGTGCCTGGGAAGTTTTGTGGGGGCTGAAGCCGATAATCTTCCCCCCGCGATGGTCAAGGAGATGCAGGCTTTCGCTCAGGTGAACGTTGAATGGTTGAGCCGACTGCTCGTCTCGGCGAAATACTGCGAGGAAGCCGACAGCGACCTCCGCGCGCGCGCCATTTTCTCGGCCGTCGCGGGTGCGCAACTGATCGCAAGAAGCACGTCAGACATTTCGGTTTTCGACACGCTGATTGAAGCCTACCGGGCCTATGGTCCCCTGCCGGCGTAACAGTCGCTTGCCGCCCGAAGAAGGCTGAACACCTTCTCCGGGGCGGCGTGCGTCAGTCGTGCCCACCCGCACAGGTCGGGGAAGACGGCGCGGCGCCGAGCTTCGCCCATTCTTCCGGAGTGTAGGTGTGCAGCGCCAGCGCGTGGAACTCACCCATCAGGCCACCGAGCAGGCCATAGACCTTCTGGTGACGCTTGACCGCGTTGAGGCCAGCGAACTGCTCGCTGACCACCACCGCTTTGTAGTGAGTGTCCGTGCCGCGACTGTGCATGTGGCTTTCATTGAGCACCTGAAGGTACTCGGGCTGAAAGACCGTCAACGCGGATTCGATTCGCTGTTGCATGCTCATGTCAGGCTTCGCTTATGGCTTCTTCGCAGGAGCGGCCGGTGCAGCAGGCTTGGCGCCAGCCGGGGTCAGTTCCTTGGTCATGTCGGCGAGCAGTTTGTTGACCACAGGCACCGCGCTTTCCAGTTTGCTCTGGGTCAGCTGGAATGACTGCTGGCTGATCTGCGGCATCTTGGCCTGGACTTTCTGGCCCAGTGGAGACTGGTAGAAGGCAACCAGATCTTTCAGCTCGCTTTCGGTGAAGTTGGAGGTGTACAGCTTGACCATGTCAGGCTGCAGTTTTGGCCAGCTGATCACCTGATCCAGCGCGGCATTGGCCTTGCCCTGATAGGTTTCGAGGGTGGCTTGCTTGGACGCAGGTGCTTTGGTTTCAGCGAAGCGCTGAGCGAACATCTGCTGGACTTGCATGTAAACCGGCGCACCCAGTTGATCGGCGTGAGCCAGTTTGAGGAACGCTACAGCACTGGCTTCATGGCTGGCGGTATCGGCAAGAACCTGGCCGCTGGCACATACCAGAGCAACCGCAGCACAAATGGCACGAAGACGGGTCATCGAGTTTCCTTATCTAGCAGGCGAGGCAGAACCCCAAGGCCGGCCATTCTGCGCCCCTTTGCGCATTTCCCTCAACCCCTGACCCTACGAGCGGTTATCCCGCGGACCTGACGCACTCGCGCGCACGAAGGTTTAGGGCGACCCGTCCGGGGCTTTTGTCGCACACTGTCCGCACCTGTTCCGACCGCACAGCAGCCACCGGGAACCCCACCGGCTCCCCGGTTACTAAACTGCGCAAATCGATCTTAAGGAGAGAGTCCAGTGAGCCGTACCGAAACCGACAGCATAGGTCCGATCGAAGTCCCCGAAGACGCTTACTGGGGGGCGCAGACGCAGCGCTCTCTGATCAATTTCGCCATCGGCCAGGAACGTATGCCGTTGCCGGTATTGCACGCGCTGGCGCTGATCAAAAAAGCCGCCGCCCGGGTCAACAACCGCAACGGCGACCTGCCCACCGACATCGCCAACCTGATCGAGCAGTCCGCCGACGAAGTGCTGCAGGGCCAGCTCGACGACCAGTTTCCTCTGGTGGTCTGGCAGACCGGCAGCGGCACGCAAAGCAACATGAACGTCAACGAAGTCATTGCCGGCCGTGCCAACGAACTGGCGGGTGGCGTTCGCGGCGGCAAGTCACCGGTTCACCCCAACGATCACGTCAATCGCTCGCAAAGCTCCAACGACTGCTTCCCCACCGCCATGCACATCGCGGCCGTGCGAGCGGTGAAAGAACAGCTGCTGCCGGCGATCGCCGAACTGTCCAGCGGTTTGTCCGAGCAGTCTTCGCGGCACATGAAGCTGGTGAAAACCGGCCGTACGCATATGATGGACGCCACGCCGATCACCTTCGGCCAGGAGCTCTCGGCTTACGTCGCTCAGTTGGACTACGCCGAAAAAAGCATTCGCGCCGCGTTGCCGGCCGTGTGCGAGCTGGCCCAGGGCGGCACCGCCGTCGGCACTGGCCTGAACTCGCCCCATGGTTTCGCCGAAGCGGTGGCCGCCGAACTGGCTGCGCTGTCCGGCCTGCCCTTCGTCACCGCGCCGAACAAATTTGCCGCGCTGGCCGGGCATGAGCCGCTGACCGCGTTATCCGGCGCGCTGAAAACCCTCGCCGTCACCCTGATGAAGATCGCCAACGACCTGCGCCTGCTGGGTTCCGGCCCCCGCGCCGGCCTGGCTGAAGTCAGGCTGCCAGCCAACGAGCCAGGCAGCTCGATCATGCCGGGCAAGGTCAACCCGACCCAGTGCGAGGCGCTGTCGATGCTGGCCTGTCAGGTCATGGGCAACGACACCACGATCACCTTCGCCGCCAGTCAGGGCCACCTGCAACTGAACGTGTTCAAGCCGGTGATCATCCATAACCTGCTGCAATCGATCCGCTTGCTGGGGGATGGCTGCCGCAACTTCAACGAGCACTGCATTGCCGGCATGGAACCGGATGCCGCCAAGATGGCCGAGCATCTGGAACGCGGCCTGATGCTGGTGACCGCGCTGAACCCGCACATCGGCTACGACAAATCGGCGCAAATCGCCAAGAAAGCCTACAGCGAAGGCCTTACCCTGCGTGAAGCGGCGCTGCAACTGGGTTTCCTCACCGACGCCGAGTTCGACGCCTGGGTGCGCCCGGAAAAAATGCTCGAGGCCGGCAGCAATGGCTGAACCCATCAGCGGCGCCACGCCACTGGAAGGCTACGGCAAACGCATACTGATGATCATCGGCACGCCGAAAAGCATCAGCCTCGGCCACGCGTTGGGCGAGGCTTATGCCCAGGGCGCGCGGAGCAAAGGTCATGTGGTGCGGGTGCTCAAACTTGACGAGATGGATTTCGACCCGGTGCTGCGCGGTGGCTACGAATCCGCCCAGACCCTGGAACACGATCTGCTTGAAGCCCAGCGCGAGGTGCACTGGGCCCAGCATCTGGTGTTCGTTTATCCGGTCTGGTGGGGCGGTTTGCCGAGCCTGCTCGGTGGATTCTTCGACCGGGTGTTCATGCCCGGTTTTGCCTTCAAGGCCCATGGCAGGCATCACCCCTCCAATGAGCTGCTGAAGGGCCGAACAGCAGAATTGCTGGTGACAATGGACACGCCGTCGCGTTATTTTCGCTGGGTCTTCAAGGCCCCTGCCCACCGGCAGATGGTTAGAACGATCCTTGAGTTCTGTGGGATCAAGACCACACGGCTGACGGAGTTCTCGCCGGTACGCACCTCTACCGAAGAGCAGCGTCAACAGTGGATTCGCGACGCCGAGGCGCTGGGCAAACGCTGAAGCGCAAGGGCGCAATAAGGCCGTCGCCGGAAATCTGGCGCGACGATGCGGTGCCGTTGTGCAAATTCATTGAACGCTTGTGAAACGTCGCCTTCAAACCCTGTAACTTAGCGGCAGCAACTTGGCGGCAGCCATTTAGGGGGCATCACTGCCGTTCATTTGCCCAGCGTAATGACCCAGAGCCCGGAGAAGGCCATGTTGAGCAAGCGTGAACAAGATCCAGCACCCACCGTGCGATTTCGCAGCGACCGCGTTTCCCGCGTCAATGGCCTGTATTTCTTCAGCACCCGGGAAAACACCCTCGAAGGTCCGTTCACGAGCAAGGAAGACGCTGCTCGTGAAACCGAGGTTTATATCCGTCGCATGCAGGCCGCCAGCGCGTATCAGCCAGGCATGCCCTCCTCGCTCAACGGCTGATTCAACCCCGCCTTTACGCATGATTGCGGCGAAAGGTCTCCTCGCCCATTGCTGCGATCTGTCCGTCGATCAGCGCATCGAACGGACGCAACAAGCCATTGAACGACGTCTCCGGCTCCAGCGTGTGCAGCGCATGGACGATGGCCTCGAGTGTCGACAACGCCTCGGGGCCCGGTGCTTTGCGCAATCGGTAGCGTGACGCTGGCGCGTCGGTCAACACCACTCTGGGCAGCGCCGCCAGCAGCGGATTAAGGTGCAGCAGCTTGCGCGCCTTGCGCCAGGTGCCATCGGGTACGACGAGCAGCACGGGTGCATCGTCGACACGGTTAGCCTTCAGCGAAACAGCCTCCTCCCCCGGAAACAGTAAACACGCTTGGTAACCGGGCCGGCTCAGCCATTGCCGCAGATCCTCGAACACCTCCCCCACCTGCGATTCCGCATTCGTCAGGCCAAGTGCTGCCAGGCGCGCCGTGTTGAGCGCGTGATTGACCTCGCTGGGATGCTGCAGGATCAACACGCGCGTGCGGCTGCCCAACGCGGGAATCAGCGCACACAGGCAATGATCGGTCGGACGCAGGCAGCGTTCGCAGCGGGCACGGGACATCGTCGTTTCCTACAGTGGATTGAGCTGCGCTTTGAGCAGGTCGCGGAAGGTCTGAATCAGCGGCTCACGGCTGCGCCCGCGACGCAGGATCATCGAGAACGGCGCCTGATAGCCAAAGGTCGCCGGCAGCAAGACGCGCAAGTGCCCGGAATCCACCCACGACTGCGCGTAATGTTCAGGCAAATAACCGATGTAGGCGCCGGACAGCACCAGAATCAGCTGCGCTTCCATACTCTCGACGGTCGCGGCGCTATGCTTGAAGCCGTGGCGAGCCAGCTCGGCCTGGCTCCAGTAGCCGCGCCCGACCATGCGCTGCTGAGTAATGACCGGTTCCGGAATGCGCCGCTCGGCATACAGCGGGTGGCGATTGCTGCAGTACAGCCAGTGCTGTTCGCGGTACAGCGGCTGGTAGAGCAGGCCGTTCATGCGTGTGGAAAACGAGCCGATCGCCAGGTCCAGCCGGTTGTCCAGCACGCCCAACTGCAATTCATAAGGACTCATCACCGCCAGGTGCAAATGCACGGCCGGATGCTCGGCACTGTAGGCGCCGATGACTTCCGCGAAGGGCAATGCCCGGTCACTGACCGTCGAGTCCAGCACCCCGAGATTAAGCGTGCCACGCAGTTCACCCTTGAGCGCCGCGGCGTAAAGTTCGAAGCCTTCCAGCTCGCCGAGCAGGCGCAGGGTTTCCTGATGAAACAGCTCGCCCTTGCTGGTCAGGCTGAACCCGCCGCGCCCGCGATGACAGAGCACGATGCCCAACGCCGCTTCCAGCTGGCTCATGTAGGTGCTGATCGCCGAGGTCGACAGATTGAGTTCTTGCTGGGCACTGGCGAAGCCCTGATGGCGCACCACACAGGCGAAGATGCGCAGCAATTTGAGGTCAGGGAGCGCGCTGGGCATGGTCGTTCCAGGGTGGGTTTTGCGCGCAGCTTACCCGATACTTCAGGAAAATCTGAACTAAGTATTTCGCCTGGCCGATTGTTCACGGCGGGCCCGGTCAACAGAATCGGGGCCATGTCGGAAGACCGCTTCCGCCCCCTTTGATTACCACCGATGAGGCATTCCCGTGGACAAGATTTTCCATCAACCACTGGGCGGCAACGAAATGCCGCGCTTCGCCGGCATCGCCACCATGATGCGTCTGCCGCACCTGCAAACAGCGGCCGGTCTGGATGCGGCCTTTGTCGGCGTGCCCCTGGACATCGGCACGTCCCTGCGCGCCGGCACCCGTTTCGGCCCGCGGGAAATCCGCGCTGAATCGGTGATGATTCGTCCCTACAACATGGCCACCGGTGCCGCGCCTTTTGATTCGCTGTCCGTGGCGGACATCGGTGATGTGGCGATCAACACCTTCAACCTGCTGGATGCGGTACGCATCATCGAAGAGGCCTACGACGGTTTTCTCGAGCACGGCATCATCCCCCTGACCCTCGGCGGCGATCACACCATCACGTTGCCGATCCTGCGCGCCATGAAGAAGAAACACGGCAAGGTCGGGCTGGTGCACATCGACGCCCATGCAGACGTCAACGATCACATGTTTGGCGAGAAGATCGCCCACGGCACTACCTTTCGCCGGGCGGTGGAGGAAGGTCTGCTGGACTGCGATCGCGTGGTTCAGATCGGTTTGCGCGCTCAAGGCTATACCGCTGAAGACTTCAACTGGAGCCGCAAGCAGGGGTTCCGGGTGGTCCAGGCCGAGGAATGCTGGCACAAGTCGCTGGCGCCGCTGATGGCTGAGGTGCGCGAGAAGGTAGGCGGCGGTCCGGTGTACCTCAGTTTCGACATCGACGGCATCGACCCGGCTTGGGCACCGGGCACTGGCACACCGGAAATCGGCGGGCTGACGACGATTCAGGCGATCGAGATCATTCGTGGGTGCCAGGGGCTGGACCTGATTGGCTGTGACCTTGTTGAGGTCTCGCCGCCCTATGACACCACCGGCAACACCTCGCTGCTGGGCGCGAACCTGCTGTATGAAATGCTCTGCGTGCTGCCGGGTGTGGCGCACCGCTGACAGCGGGACTGCACGCTTTGCTTTTAGCAGGAGCGGCTTCAGCCGGGAAAAGGCCCGTCCGATTGTCCTCAATTTTCGCGGCGTGACCACTGACGCTTTCCCGGCTAAAGCCGGTCCCACAATGTGTGCGCTGCATCGGGCGCGCCGTTCCTCCATTGCGCGCCGTTACAAAAAATCTCCACACACCTGTCATTCCCCTGCCGCGAACTTGGGCTAGCCTTAATCCGAGACCGTCGGCGTTGTGCAATGCAGCGCGGGTTCTTCAGGGTGGTTGCTTTTAGGGATTCCTGCCACAACCCTCTGTATTTTGATGTTGGGGTGATTACCACTTGAATCAAAGCAGAGGCCTGCCATGAAGCGGAGCGAAGTCAGACAGCATGTGATCGACACAATCGGGAAGATCCTGGTCGACAAGACCCTCATTCAGGAAGAAGACGACGTGATGCTAAGTGCGCTTGAGCTGGATGAAGAAGACTTCAGAGAGTTCTTCTCAATTCTGCAAAGCGACTTCGGCATCGCCCTCCCCAACCAGATCAAAGCCGATATTGCAGGCATGTCAGCACATTCACCTAATGGCCAACTGACGCTGCAGGGGCTTGTCGAGCTGATTCTAGACGAGAAAAAACGCCGAGCTCATCACTGAGTGGCAAATGGGATCGATTTAGAAGAGACAGGGAGGCGAGCTGGTTGTTTGACCGAACGGTCGGAGGGAACGGAGCGGGCTATCGGGCGATAGCGCCGCTTTTAACGCGGCTGGCGAAAGCAATTAGCGCCGTGGACGACGACGCTCATCATCATTGCTGCGCACGGGAATGGGCTGCAGCTTTGGCTTTTCAATCAACCCGAGCGCGACGCCTACATCGTGAAGCCATTCTTGCAATTTGCTGTTCATATAACGCCCCCTTCAGGGAAATACTCGGCAGCCAATGTCTGAACTGCTTAGCGCAGATCATAGTGCTAAGGCGCACTTTACGCCTGCTACCGAGTGTCGCGGCAGGAATTTTTTGCCTTACATGACGTTGTGACACTGCAAATCGCCCATTCGAAGACTTCACGCGACAAACGGCAGGCCCGTCAACCCGCCACGCCTGGCGTCAACACCACGCATTCATGGGCCTGGCGATGTCTGGCGAGCAGATAGAACAACCCGCCGCCCAGGAAACATCCTGTAAACCATGCAAAGTTGGCCATCGGCTGCAACGCCGGGACGAAGGTGATCGCAATGCCCGCCACGGTCGCGAGGATCAAGGCCTTGACCGCCGTGTAGTTCACCCCGCCTGTGTACCAGTAGCGCCCGGTCGGGCCATCATTGAACAGCGCATCGACGTCGATCTGCTGCTTCTTGATCACGTAATAGTCCACCAGCAAGATACCGAACAGCGGCCCGATGAATGCCGCCAGCACGTCCAGCGTGTAATGGATGACGGCGGGGTTGTTAAACAGGTTCCAGGGCGTAATGAAGATCGACGCCACTGCCGCAATCATCCCGCCTGCACGCCAGCTGATCTTGCTGGGGGCGACGTTGGCGAAGTCGAACGCCGGTGACACGAAGTTGGCGACAATATTGATGCCGATCGTCGCGGTCACAAAGGCAAACGCGCCGAGCAGTACAGCAACGTCGTTGTCGATGCGGGCCACGGTGGCGATCGGGTCATGGAGCATCTCGCCGAACACCGGCAGTGTCCCCGAAACAATCACGACGGTGACCAGCGAGAACGCCAGAAAGTTGATCGGCAGGCCCCAGAAGTTGCCGCGACGCACTTCAGACATGCTCCGGCAGTAGCGACTGAAATCGCCAAAATTCAGCGTAGGCCCCGAGAAGTAGGACACCACCAGGGCCGTGGCCATGATCACTTGGGAGAACGCTTCCCAGCCGGTCAGGGATTTCTCGGAGAGGGTGAAGCTGATGTTGGCCCAGCCCGCCTTCCAGACAATCCAGCCCGCCAAAATAAACATCACGGCGTAGACCACGGGGCCGGCCCAATCGATGAACCGGCGGATCGAATCCATGCCGGTCCAGAACACTGCTGCCTGAACTACCCAGAGCGCCAGGAAGCCCATCCACCCGAGGTAGGACAAGCCGGCAAAGTGCGGCTCTGCGTAGACCGACATGTGTGGGAAGAAGCGCAGCACGACGATGATCAGCGCGCTTGAAGCCAGATACGTTTGCACCCCGTACCACGCCACCGCGATCAGGCCACGAATCACCGCCGGAATATTCGCTCCGAACACACCGAAGGCCAGACGACAGATCACCGGATACGGCACGGCTGCCTGCTGACTGGGCCTGGCCAACAGGTTGGCGATGACTTGGATGATGCAAATGCCCACCAGCAGCGCGATCAGCACCTGCCAGCTCGCCAGCCCGAGGGCGAACAGACTGGCGGCGAAGACATAGCCGCCCACGCTGTGCACATCGCTCATCCAGAACGCGAAAATGTTGTACCAGGTCCACTTCTGCGGCACGGGACCCAGATCCTCGTTGTATAAGCGGGGGCTGTAGCCCTTGGGCAATGGCTCGGTCATCGCATTTCTCCCTTAAAGGACGAACCGGCTCCCGACATCACACGTGCGCACACTGCGTACGGGAGCTAGTGTGGGTTGTATACGAAATGAGAGGCAGAATGCGTGCCATTGCCTGCTCTTACGTCTGGCAAGGCGCCAAAACTGCGGGTTACCGGCAATCGGGGACGCTTGCAGTTGTGATCTTGAACAGCAAGGGTGGCGCACCCCGCGCCTGCTGGCAGTGCACCGTGATCAATGTCGGTGCATTTTCGCCAGGCAGGAACCAGGCATAGGGAAGAGATAAAATCTGTATACGATCAGCACGTACTTTGTTCTAACTTACACACCCTTGTGCCAGCACAGCGTTATGAAAAAAACAGTTCCAGATCACTCCGGCAACTGCGCCAGTCCATCCGGGTCGGTCATGGCCCGCTCCAGAAGATCCGCAGGCAGGCTCTTGCTGGCCCGCGCGCCGAGCAGCTTGAGCTGTTCGCTGCGGCTGACCAGATTGCCGCGCCCCTCGACGAGCTTGTTGCGCGCGGCGCCGTAAGCCTTGTCCAGCTGCTGAAGACGGTTGCCGACCTCGTCCAGGTCCTGGATGAACAGCACGAACTTGTCATAGAGCCACCCTGCCCGCTCGGCGATCTCCCGGGCATTCTGGCTCTGCCGCTCCTGTTTCCACAGACTGTCGATGACCCGCAGCGTCGCCAGCAACGTGGTCGGGCTGACGATCACGATGTTGCGATCAAAGGCCTCTTGGAACATGTTGGGCTCGGCCTGCAACGCCGCAGAGAACGCTGCTTCGATCGGCACGAACAGCAAAACGAAATCGAGGCTGTGCAGCCCTTCAAGGCGTTTGTAGTCTTTGCCGGACAGGCCTTTGACGTGATTGCGCAGGGACAGCACATGCTGCTTCAGCGCCGCCTGGGAAATCACCTCATCGTCGGCCGACACGTACTGCTGATAGGCCGTCAGACTGACCTTGGCGTCGACAACGACCTGCTTGTCGCCAGGCAGCATGATCAACACGTCAGGCTGGAAGCGCTCGCCGTCGGGCCCCTTCAGGCTGACCTGGGTCTGATACTCGCGGCCCTTTTCAAGACCGGCATGTTCGAGCACCCGCTCCAGAATCAGTTCGCCCCAGTTGCCTTGGGTCTTCTGGCCCTTCAGCGCACGGGTCAGGTTGTTTGCCTCATCGCTCAGGCGCAGGTTGAGCTGCTGCAAGCGCTCCAGCTCCTTGCTCAAAGAGAAACGTTCGCGGGCTTCGTTCTGGTAACTTTCTTCGACGCGCTTTTCAAACGACTGGATGCGTTCCTTGAGCGGATTGAGCAACTGCCCCAGCTGCTGCTGACTGGTCTCGGCGAAGCGCTGTTCGCGCTCATCGAAAATCTTGCCGGCCAGTTCTGCGAACTGCGCACGCAGCTCGTCGCGGGAACCCTGCAGATCGGTGAGGCGCTGCTGGTGACTGTCCTGTTGTTCGCGCAGCTCGGCGCCAAGGGATGCGCACTGGGCGTCGAGTCGGCGCAGCTCGGCCTCTCTGGCGGTCCGTTCGCGGCCCCAGTCTTCCTGGGCCTCGCGCGCGCCTTCATGCTGCTGGCGCAGCAACTCCACTTCCCGGCGCAGTGCTGCGAGGTCTGCCTGCTTCACTGCATTGGCTTGGGCGAGATCACTGATCTCGTCGCGGCTGGCATCCAACTGAGCATTGAGCCCATCCTGCGCCATCTGCGCGTTACTCAACCTCTCGTCGAGCAACGCGGCGTCCGCCTCCCGTTGCGCCAGGCGCCGCTGCAACTGCCACGCCAGCCCCAGCAAAGGCACCGCCGCCACCGTCAATCCCAGCAACAGGCTGGTTAACTCAAACACCATAAACTCCAGACTCCGACATTCAGGCAGGCAGCATTATGCGCAGAACCGAGCTCGACGTCCGATCCAGATAAAACAGTGCAAGGCCAAGACAAAAATACGAGCGGATGCTTCAGAAGCAGCGTCGTAGAGCCAGCGCTTGGGACAATCCACAGAACCTGTGGATAACTCAGTGGACAACACCCCTTAAGCTCTCGCAAAGGCACGTAGAATGGGGCCTGCGTTCAAACTGACGATTTTTTCACCAGCGAAAAAAAACGATGGTTTTCATTGACTTAATAATTCGTTGCATTAAATCAAGCGGTTAGCGGACGACGTGACAGTGACATGACAGATACCTTTCGCAATGTGCACAAGTGGATTTCGTCTACGCATAAGCGGGTTTTCGCAGCCATGGCATCCGCTCAAAATTCGCGGGAATAAGGCACGGGGCCACCCTTCCCGCTCCATATGCTGTAGTCTTTCCGTCCCGCGTTATGTCGCTTAGCTGACATATTGCAAATCAGCGCTTGCGTTGTGCCTGTAACTCCATTAGCATCGCCGCCGTTAGTACCAAGCTGAAAGTCAATTCTGATCGAACAAATCCCCCAATCCAGTTTCGCCAACTGAGCGAACGGATTGAAAACAGGGATCGATCACCTCGATGGTTTCCAGACATGAACTCACACGACCTGCCGTCGAAACGGAGGGGTGTGCAGACCATTCATGCTCTTATCAACCAGCCTGCAAATTGATCAGGATCTTCACCTCGAGCATCGAACCTTAGCTCGCGTTGTGTTGCCTGCCCTCCTAAGTACCTACCAGTCAGCCCCGCGCCACATTTTAAACGCGCTCAACTGGCTGCTTTTTGTTCCAGACAGGTTCTGCGCCCTGCCACTGACTCGCATTCGAGCATCGGTCCGCGTTTACTGGAACGTTTTTATTTTGCACGCCTCTTATTGCGTGTCGATTCAGGAAACACCCATAACATGACTACTCATATCCAGACTCAAAACGCTATTCGTACACTGACCAACGCTTTTGCCCCGATGAACTGCCTGATCATGGCAACACGCAAGGGCTGCTTCAGCTTCACCATCGTCAACGAGCACGGCATCGCCCGCCATAGCGAGCGTTTGTACCCGGATCAATACTCCACCGATGCTCCGCTGCAGGCTGTCATCGACCGTACGCGTCAGGCCCTGGTTGCTTGATACCGTTGGCTGATACCGTCCGTCGGTAAATATCGCTGCATCGACAAGGCCTCACCCGATAACGGTGGGGCTTTTTTGTATCTGTTTTACTTACAGAAAAGGCGACAGATGCGGTAATGAATGCCAGTCACCATTTTCAGACTGCATGGGAACTGACCGTAAAACAGACCTTTACACCGTAAATATCACACTACACTTCAAGTCAGCGGCGCAGGTCGCTGCCGGTGGGCCTACTCCATCAATGCTGCCAAGCGCCAAGGCCCGCCGACTCATCAACTCCCCGAGGGTGTTATGGGAATCGCCGCCAGTGAACTGTGTCGCTACGTCATCCGCCCGACGCTTCTCTACCTGGGCCGAGCCAATCGGGCCGCTGAATCCTTGCTGCTGGGGGTCGCCGCCAGCCAGTCCGCGCTAGGCGCAGAGCTGGATAACCCGCGCGGCCATGGGCTTTACAGCATTGCGGACACTCAGCACCGCCAGCTCTGGGACGAATACCTCGCCCGCGATCCGGACCTTGCCAGCCTGGTTCGGGGCCTGGCGAGTCAGCACGCGTTCCTCACTCGCCCCGATCTGGAACTGACGGTCAACCTGCGTTATTCGACCGCGATCGCCTGGTTGATGGTCGAAGCGAGCCATATTTCGCTGCCTGATGCAGATGATTCGTTGGCCATGGCGCAAATGTGGCGCGAGATATTTCAGCCCGGCGGCCAACTGCAGGATTTCACCTCGGCCTGGCAAACATGGGTCAGCCCCTTGTTTCAGCCCTCAACGGCCATTTCGTGACCGATTGGTATTGATTGAAAAAGCTGCGAACTTTCAGGATTGTCCTACAAGAACCGCTCTAAATCGGCTGATCCAGGCTATAGCGCAAGGACAGAAATATTGGTAATTTCCGCGCGGTGATCAACAGGAGTTCTAACAATGAAAAAAACAATGATCAAATCCAGCCTCAGTCTCGCCATCACTCTTGCCTCCACCCAGATTTTCGCCTCCGGCTTTGCCCTGAACGAACAAAGCATCAGCGGCATGGGGACCGGTTTTGCGGGCCGTACCTCGTCCGTCGATGACGCCAGCATCGTGTACGGCAACCCGGCCGGCATGTCGCGTCTCAAGCGCGCACAGGCGACCGTGGGGGTCGCCGCAATCGATGCCTCGACTGACATCACCGACACCAGCGGCCGCAGCACCGGCTCCAACAAAGGCGACATGGTCCCTTTCATCGCCGTGCCGATGGGCTTCTACGTGAACCCGGTCGACGAGCACTGGGCGTTCGGCTTCGGTGTCTACGCGCCATTCGGCCTGGTCACCGACTATGAAGACAACTTCCAGGGTCGCAACTTCGGCAGCAAGAGCATCGTCAAGGTCGTGACCTTCCAGCCGACCGTCAGCTACGCATTCAACGACAAGGTGTCGATCGGTTTCGGTCCGACCATCAACCGTATTTCCGGCGCGCTGGAATCGGCACTCAATGTCAGCCCGCTGCTGGGTGCCCGCACCGGTGACGGCCGCGTGCAGGTCAAGGGTGATGACGTCGGTTACGGTTTCAACGCCGGTATCCTGGTGCAAGCCACTGATACCACCAGCGTCGGCCTGACCTACCACTCCAAAGTGACCTACAACCTCGAAGGCCACACTGAAGTAACCCCGGGCGCAGGCGTGCCTGCCCAAGTATTGGGCGCGGGTCGATATGACGCCAAGCTGAACATTGACACGCCTGAAACCGTGGACTTCTCGGTCACGCAGAAGATGAACGATGCCTGGAAGCTCTACGCGGGGGCCACCTGGACACGCTGGAGCCGTCTGGAAGACATCACCGTGAAGAATTCGGGCGTCACGCGCGCGGGTGGCGTCGCTGCGCCAAGCCTGGTTGGCACTATCAGCGAAGAGCAGAACTGGCACGACACCTGGGCCTACGCCGTGGGTACGTCGTATCAGTTGAACAAGCAGTGGGTGTTGCGTACCGGTCTGTCGTTCGACCAGTCGCCGACCAACAACGAGAACCGCTCGCCGCGCATCCCGACAGGCGATCGCACGATCTTCAGTCTGGGCGCCGGTTACAGCCCGACCGACGACATCACCATCGATGTGGCCTACTCCTACCTGCAGGAAGAGAAGGTCAAGGTTGCCGACTCGAACGCTCTGGGTCAAAGCTACAACGCCAAGTACGACAACAGCGCCAACGGTTTCGGCGTAGGCATGACCTACCGCTTCTGATGCAGTTGGCGGGACAGGGAAATCACCTGTCCGCCCTACAAAAAACCCCGGAGCCAGCAATGGCTGCGGGGTTTTTCGTTGTGGCCGGCCTGTTTGGTGTCAGGCCGCTTTTACGGTTTGGAGGCGATGGCCTTCTCGATGGCCGAAATCAGCTCGGGATCATCAGGCGCGGTTTTGCTGGAGAAGCCGGCAACCACGTTGCCTTTGCGGTCGACCACGTATTTATAGAAATTCCAGCTTGGCGCGCCGCTTTGCTTGGCGAGAACCTTGAACAGGTTGATGGCGTCGGCGCCACGCACCGGCTGCGGTTCGGTCATGGTGAACGTGACGCCGTAGTTCACGTAGCAGACCTTGGCGGTCTCGGCAGCGTCTTTGGATTCCTGCAGAAAGTCGTCCGAGGGCACCCCAAGGACTTCAAGCCCCTCACCCTTGAAGCGCTGATTGAGCGCTTCCAGGCCTTTGAACTGCGGCGCGAAGCCACAGAAGCTCGCGGTATTGACCACCAGCATCGGCTTGCCGGCGAACTGTTTGCACAGGTCGATATCCTGTTTCGCCCGCAGCTTGGGCAGGTCGCCCTGCAGCAGCGGCGGGCAATCGGCGGCCGCCGCGGCGCCACTGAGGGCAAGCAACAACAGAGGCGCGTGAATCCAGCGTAGGGCCATGGTGACGTCCATTCATGAGCGGGCAGGAAAGGTGGGGCTGCCGCTACGCTACTCCGCCCCGCGATGAATGCCTAGCGCCAAACAAACGGGCTATCAGCCGGCTTTGTCGGTGGCCGTGAACGCCCGCTGGATCGCCTGGGGTGGTTCGCCGAAGTTGCGCAGAAACGCCTGGCGCATCCTTTCCCGATCGCCGAACCCGGTCTCCCGGGCGACCACTTCGATGGGGTGCCGACTGGTTTCCATCATCGCCCGTGCCACTTCCACCCGCAGGCATTCAATGGCTTTCGCCGGGGTCTGGCCGGTCTCCTCGCGGAACACTCGACTGAACTGGCGAGGACTCAAGCGGGCGATGGCGGCAAGTGCATCAATGGAGAGATCACTTTTGAGGTTCTCACGGGCGTAGGCCAGCGCCAGCTGCACGCGGTCGGACTTGGGGTCCAGTTCCAGCAGCGTCGACAACTGGGAATGCTCGCTGCCGCGACGTTGGTAGATCACCAGCTTGCGCGCGACCTGCCGGGCGATGTCGGCGCCAAGGTCGTTCTCGACCATCGCCAGTGCGAGATCAAGGCCGGCGCTCATGCCCGCACCGGTCCAGATTTGGCCGTCCACGGTAAACAGTTTGTCGTCCTCGACGCGAACGTTCGGGTAGCGCTTGCGAAACTCGGGGGCGTGAATCCAATGCATGGTGGCGCGTTTGCCGTCGAGCAGACCGGCCTCGGCCAGCACGAACCCTCCCGTGCACAGCGACGCCACCCGCCGCGATTGAGCCGACGCGGTGCGCACGAATTCAAGCAGGCTGGGGGTTGGCAATTGCAGGTCCATGTAGCCGCTGACGATGATCGTGTCGTAGCCGTCAGCCTGCAAAGGCGTGGTGTTGACCGAAAAGCCTTCGGACGACATCACCGCCCCGCCGCTTTCCGACACCAGATGAAAGGAGTACGCCGCCTCGCCCTGCATCAGGTTGGCGCAGGTCAGCACGGACCCGACCGACAGGCTAAGGGACTGGAATTGCGGGTACACCACCAGCGCAACGCTATGCATGACACCTCTCAGAATGATCAGCCGACCGCAGATCCTGTGGGAGCGACCGGGGTGGCGCTCCCACAAATCAATCGCACATCAGCGCCAACGTCACCAGCACCAGGGTTTCCAGCAGTTCGAGCATCGCGCCAGCGGTGTCGCCGGTAGTGCCGCCCAGCCGTTGCATCATCACCCGGCGCAGCCAGAAGAAGCCGCACGCTGCCACCACCAGCACCCACACCGCCGCGCCGCCACCGGTCAGCACGCAGACCCCCGCCACCGCCGCCAGCACCCGCACACCCGTCTTGCGCGGCAGGTGATCGGCCAGCGCCTGGCCCAGCCCGCCGGCGCGTACATACGGCGTATTCAGAAACAGCGCCAGCATCGCCGCGCGGCCAATCACCGGGGCCAGCAAGAGGCCGACGCTCGTGTTCGCTTGAATCAACGCCAGCAACGCGCTGAATTTCAACAGCAACACCACCACCAGCGTGACCACCGCAATCGGCCCGCTGCGCGGATCCTTCATAATGAGCAGCGTGCGTTCGCGGTCGCCGAAACCACCGAGCCAGGCGTCGGCGCTGTCGGCCAGGCCATCCAGGTGCAGCCCACCGCTGAGCATCACCCATGCCGCCAGCAGCAAAGCGGCATGCAACAACATCGGTGCTCCGTCGAGCAGATGATTCAGCGCCATCAACAGCACGCCGAACAGCAAACCCACCAGCGGGTAAAACAGCAGCGAGCGCCCCAACTCCTGGGGCGAAGGCATGCCCGGCAAGCGAATGGGCAGGCTACTGAGGAACTGCAAGGCGATCCAGAACGGCAGCATTCAAACCTCCGTCAACCCACCGTCGGCCTGCACATCCAGACCGAACAGACCGCCGTGGCCCACGGTGACCTGCAGCAGTTGCTCGCGAGGCAGACCGCGGGCGCGGGCCAACAACAGACGCATCACCCCGCCATGGCTGATAAGCAGAATGCGCTGTCCGTCATACGTCCGCTGCAACCGCTCAACAGCGGTCAGCACGCGGGTAGCAAATACCTGAACCGGCTCGCCATTGGGCGGCGTAAACCCGTAAGGATCTTCCCAGAAGCGTCCCAACCCGGCAGCATCGGTTTCCATCAATTGCGCAGGGCTCTGGCCTTCCCAGTCACCGAAATGCAATTCCTTAAGACCGGCTTCCAATTCCACGGGCAAGCCCAGCCGCCCGGCCAGCTCGTCGGCAAAGCGGGCGCAGCGTTGCAGTGGCGAACTGACGATCCGGTCCCAAGGGCCACGATCAACCACCGCCGCGCGCATCTGCTGCCAGCCGGTGTCGGTCAACGCGTCGTCGATGCTGCCGCGCAAGCCGCCGCCGAATTCGGTTTCGCCGTGGCGCAGCAGGTCCAGATGCAAGGTCATGCCGGGCGGTCTGCCACGGCGGCTTCGGCGAAGGTCGCCATGCCGTTATGCAGCTCGCAGGCCAGACGCAACAACGGCACCGCGAGCGCCGCGCCACTGCCTTCGCCCAGACGCAATCCCAGGTCCAGCAACGGCTCGGCCTGCAACGCGTCCAGCACCAGGCGATGGCCCGGCTCGGCGCCACGATGGCCGAAGAACAGCCACTCCCGGCACGACGGATTAATGCGCACCGCCACCAGCGCCGCCACGGAACAGATAAAACCATCGACCAGCACCGCGATGCCCTCCTGCGCGCAGGCCAGGTAGGCGCCGACCAGCGCCGCGACTTCAAAACCACCGAGGGCGCGCAGACTGGCCAGCGCGTCACCGACAGAAGCGGCATGCAGCCGCAACGCACGTTCGATCACTTGCGCCTTGTGGCTCACGCCCTCGGCATCCAGACCGGTGCCGGGGCCGACCAGCGAGGTGGACGGGCAATCGAGCAACGCGCACGCGAGCGCACTGGCGACGGTAGTGTTGCCGATGCCCATTTCGCCGCCGATGAACAGCTCGGCGCCCGCAGCCTTGGCGCGCAGCACGCTGTCGCGACCGCCATCGAGCGCAGCGTACAGTTGCGCCTCAGTCATCGCCGGGCCTTGGGCAAAATTCGCAGTGCCAGGGCCGAGGTTGAGATGACGCACGCCCGGCAGGTCCAATGGGGCAACCGTGCCCAGATCGACCACGTCCAGCTGCGCCGACAACTGCCGCGCCAATACGCTGATGGCCGCGCCGCCCATGATGAAGTTGTGCAGCATCTGCCCGGTGACTTCCTGGGGGTATGCCGAAACCCCTTCAGCGACCACGCCGTGATCGCCGGCAAAAATCGCGATCCAGACCTCATCGGCCTTCGGCTTCAGGCGACCCTGCAGGCCGGCCAGTTGCACCGCCACGTCTTCCAGTCGACCCAAAGAACCGGTCGGTTTGGTCAATTGCTGCTGACGGGCCAGCGCGTCTTCGCGGCTGGCGTGATCGACTTCTCGGGCAGGGGCGAGCCACCAGGCGTTACTCATAGTGCGGGTCCTTTCAGGGTTATGGGCAGTCCGGCGACGGTGAACACCACGCGATGGCAACGTTCGGCCAGCGCCTGATGCAGCCAGCCGGCTTCATCGACATAACGACGGGTCAGCTCACCGAGGGGCACGACGCCCAGCCCGGTTTCGTTGCTGACAAAAATGATTTCGCCCGGCAGGTCCGCCAGGCCATCGAGCAAGGCTTCGCGCTCTTGAACCAGCCGCTGCGGATCGTCCAGCATCAGCAGATTGGTCAGCCACAGGGTCAGGCAATCCACCAACAGGCAGCGGCCCTCCCCGGCGTTTTCCCGAAGCACGCGGGCCAGCTCGACGGGTTCTTCGATCAGCCCCCATTCAGCCGGACGACGCTCGCGGTGCAAGGCGACGCGCTGGTTCATTTCGCCGTCCAGAGGCTGGCTGGTGGCGATATAGATGACGTCGAGGCCGCTGTCGCTGGCAAGCTTTTCAGCCAGCCGACTTTTGCCGGAACGTGCGCCGCCGAGGATCAATTGCAGCATCAGGGTTGCTCCAGGCCGCAGAGTTCACGCAGTAATTTGCCGTCCAGGTAGGTTTCCACCAGATCGGCCAAGCGTTCGATGTCGCGCTCGCGCAGGGCGTGGTAATCCACCGACTGCACGTTCTGCAGCCCGGCCCATCGCAGCAAGGCGCTGCTCGACGCAGGATTCTCGAACAGGCCGTGGAGGTAGGTGCCGAGCACTTGGCCGTCAGGACTGCGCGCGCCATCACAGCGACCGTCGGCGAGCTGGACCAGTGGACGTTCCAGCGCTGCGCCAGTGGTCACGCCCGCGTGGATTTCATACCCGGTAACGTCGGCGTCTTCGAGGGTCAATCGACCGCTCACATTGCGCAGCTGTTTTTCTTCTTCCAGCACCGTACTCAGGGCCAGCAGCCCCAACCCCAGGCTGGAACCGGCCGCGCCTTCGAGCCCCAGCGGGTCGTGCAACTCTTCGCCGAGCATTTGCAGGCCACCGCAGATGCCCAGCACTTTACCGCCGTAACGCAGGTGGCGGCGGATGGCGGTGTCCCAGCCATTGGCGCGCAGGTAGGCGAGATCGCTGCGCACGCTTTTCGAGCCGGGCAGGATGATCAGGTCGGCGCCAGGAATCGCCTGCCCAGGGCCGACGAATTGCAGATTGACCTGGGGGTGCAGACGCAGCGGGTCGAAGTCGGTGTGATTACTGATGCGCGGCAGGACCGGCACGATGACATTGAGCACCTGCTCGGCCTTGTCGGTCTGGCGCTGATCGAGGCCGTCTTCAGCCTCCAGATGCAGGTCCATCACGTAGGGCAGCACGCCCACCACCGGTTTGCCGGTGCGCTGTTCGAGCCAGTCGAGGCCGGGCTGAAGCAGCGCGATGTCGCCGCGAAAGCGATTGATGATGAAGCCTTTGACCCGCGCCTGTTCGCTGGGCGACAGCAATTCCAGCGTGCCAACCAGATGAGCAAACACCCCGCCGCGGTTGATGTCCGCCACCAGCAGCACCGGGCAATCCACCGCCTCGGCAAAGCCCATGTTGGCGATGTCGCCGGCGCGCAGGTTGATCTCGGCCGGCGACCCGGCGCCTTCGACCATGACCACCGGCCAGCCTTCGCTGAGGCGGCGATGGGAAGCGAGTACGGCCTGCATCGCGATGGCTTTGTAGTCGTGGTAGGCGACGGCGTCCATGGTGGTGACGGCGCGCCCGTGAATGATCACTTGCGCGCCCGTGTCGCTGTTGGGTTTGAGCAGCACCGGGTTCATGTCGGTGTGGGGTTCGAGGCCGCAGGCCTGGGCTTGCACGGCCTGAGCGCGGCCGATCTCGCCGCCGTCGGCAGTCACGGCGCTGTTGAGCGCCATGTTCTGCGGCTTGAACGGCACAGTGCGCACGCCCTGACGAGTCAGCCAGCGGCACAGCGCCGTCACCAGCGTGCTTTTGCCGGCGTCGGAGGTGGTGCCTTGCACCATCAGGGTTTTGCCGATGCTCATAAGCGCTCCCGGGAGAATTCGCTGAGCGTCTGGTGCAGACGCTGCCAGTCGGCGTCTTCGCGGGGCAGGCCGAAACGCAGGCTGCTGTTGTGCGTAAAGATGCGCAGGAGGATGCCCCGGTGTGCGCAGAACTCGTAAAGCTCTTCCGCCAGTGGCGTGATCAGCCACTGGAACAGCGCGCAGCCGCCCTTGGGTGCAAAGCCATGGCGACTGAGCACATCGACCAGACGCTGACTGGCCTGCTCGGTGCGCTGGCGCTGGCGTTGATGCCCGGCCACGTCATTGAGACAGGCCTGTCCGATGATGCGGGTTGGCCCGCTGACCGACCAGGGTCCGATCTGCCGCGCCATGACTTTGAGAAAGCGCGGCTCCGCCAGCACAAAACCCAGGCGCACACCGGCCAGTCCGAAAAACTTGCCGAACGAGCGCAACACGATGAGCCCCGAACGCTGGGTGTAAGCCGCCAGACTCAACTCCGGCGTGTTGTCCATGAACGCTTCGTCGACCACCAGCCAGCCACCACGCTGGGCCAGCCGCGTGTGCCATTCCAGCAAGCGTTCGGGCGTGAGGCTCAAGCCGGTGGGGTTGTTCGGGTTGACCACGACGAGCACATCAAGGGTGTCGAGGAACCGCTCCACTTCGTGCTCCAGCACTTCGCGCACCAGAAAGCCGGTGTTGCGCCAGGCCTCAGCGTGCTCGGCGTAGCACGGCGACAGCACGCCGACCTTGCCCGCCTGACGCAGACGCGGCAGCGCTTGAATCGCCGCTTGGGAACCGGCTACCGGCAACACGTCCGTGGCGCCGTAATAGCGGCGGGCGGCGGCTTCCAGACCGTCATCGGTTTCCGGCAGGCGCGCCCAGGCCGCTTCAGGAATCGCCGGGATTGGCCACGACCACGGCGAAATCCCGCTGGACAGGTCCAGCCAGTCCGCCTCATCAATGCCGTATTTCAGGACTGCGCCACGCAATCGGCCGCCGTGCTCAAGCATAGAATTCTGTCCCCAGACACAAGATCAGCAACCACAGCCACACGCCGCGCTGCACCAGTTGCCATCCACGATCGATGGAGTTCGCGTCCGCTGGAATGCCTTCGCCCAGCGTCGCACGCTCATGAAGCTCGCCGTGATAAATCGCCGGGCCACCCAGTTCGACGCCCAGCGCACCGGCGCCGGCGGCCATCACCGGGCCTGCGTTGGGGCTGTCCCACTTCGGTGCCTGGGTGCGCCAGCAGCGCAGGGCCAGTCGGGTGTTGCCCAGCAGCGCGTAGGTCAACGCCACCAGACGGGCCGGAATGTAGTTGAGCAGGTCGTCGATTTTCGCCGCCGCCCAGCCGAAGCGTTCGAAGCGCTCGTTGCGATAGCCCCACATGGCGTCGAGGGTGTTGCTCAGGCGATAGAGCACAACGCCCGGAGCGCCCAGCACGACGAACCAGAAGATCGCCGCGAACACTGCGTCGCTGCCGTTTTCCAGCACCGATTCGGTGGCCGCGCGGGCCACTTCGGTGCTGTCCAGCTCTGACGTCTGGCGACTGACCAGATAACCGACCCGCCGCCGCGCTTCGGGCAGATCCTCGCTGCGCAGCGCCTGGGCGACCGGCTCGACGTGCTCGCCCAGGCTGCGCAGACCCAACGCGCAGTAGAGCGCCAGGACTTCCACCAGCCAGCCAATGAACGGCAGCCAGCTGAGCAGCGTGGCAATCAGGGTCAGCGGAATGACGGCGATGAACCACGCGGTCACGCCATGGCTGCGCCAGCCGCGGCCGCCAGCGTTCAGACGCTGTTCGATGCGCTCGGCGAAACGGCCGAACGCCACCAGCGGGTGGTTCCGTTTTGGCTCGCCGAGCAATGCGTCCAGCGCGACCCCGGCGACGCTCAATAACGCCACGCTCATGCAATCACTCCCCATGTGTTCTCGTAGACCAGCTCTTGCAGCGCACGCGGCTGCGCCCAGCCCTCCAGCACCAGCATCGGCGCCGGATAAAATGCCTTGACCGGGCCCAGGCACAGAATTGCCAGGGGTTTTGAACCGGTTGGCATCTTCAGCAAATCGGCCAAGGCCTGGGGATCGAACAGCGACACCCAGCCCATGCCGAGGCCTTCGGCACGGGCCGCCAGCCAGAGGTTCTGGATTGCGCACGACAGTGACGCCATGTCCATTTCCGGCAGGGTGCGGCGGCCGAAGATGTGTTTGTCGCGGTCGTCCATCAACGCAGCGACCAATACCTCGGCGCAGTCGCTGATGCCCTCGACTTTCAGCTTCATGAAATCGTCGGACCGCTCGCCGAGGGCTTCGGCGGTGCGAATGCGCTCCTCCTCCACCTGCGCCTGAATCTGCGCGCGCAGCGCCGGGTCGGTGATGCGCAGGAAACGCCACGGCTGCATCAGGCCAACGCTGGGCGCGTGGTGCGCGGCTTCGAGCAGGCGGGCCAGCAACTCGGGCGCGACTGTGCCACCGCAGAAGTGGCGCATGTCGCGACGCTCGGCGATGGCGCGGTAAACGGCGGCGCGTTCGGGGTCGGTGAAGGTGTGGTCAGTCATGGCTCGCCTGTCCCGCGCGTGAAACACAGCAATCACCCGCGATGCGCCCCTTGTAGGAGTGAGCTTGCTCGCGAAAGCGGTTTTTCAGACAAGGAGTGGGATCGGACGCGCCCACTTCGCGAGCAAGCTCGCTCCCACAGAATGCGGCGATTGCATTGGCCAGGCTCATGGCAAAAACAGCGCCGCCATCGCCTGGGGATTGGAGGGGAAATAGAAGTGCACATATGACGCGGTCATGCGCCCTTCTCGATACACCGCTTCGGCGCCGCGCCCCCCATTGGGGCTGAGGCCGCGGGCGATGGGTGTGAGTTCGGTGCTGGTCAGGGAGTGGTGATAGGTGTGGCCGCGCAAGGTGCCTTCCGGCAGTTCGACCGATTGCAGGGCCAGCGCCGCCAGACGCTTTTGCATCACGGCTTCACCCTTGAGCAAGCCCACCCCTTCGGCGCGCTGGCCCTCGACATCGGTCAGCGCATCGAGCAAATACAACATGCCGCCGCATTCGGCGAGCAGGGGTTTGCCGGCGGCGTGGTGCGCGCGGATGGCGGCGAGCATGCTGAGATTTTCCGCCAGCGCCGTGTGATGCAGTTCCGGGTAGCCGCCCGGCAGATACAGGCTGTCGGCGTCCGGCAGTTCGCGGTCGCGGATCGGCGAGAAGAACGACAGTTCGGCGCCCATCTCCCGCAGCAGGTCGAGGCTGGCACCGTAGAAAAACGCGAACGCCTCGTCGTGGGCGATGGCGATTTTCACACCGGCCAGCAGCGGTTCGGCGGGCACGAACTCGGGCGCGGTGAAGGTCACGGCCGGCGGCAACGTGGCATCGCAGGTGCTGGCCAGCGCGGTGGCCGCAGCGTCGAGGCGCATGTCCAGGTCATTCAGTTCACTGGCCTGAACCAGGCCGAGATGCCGGCTGGGCAGTTCAATGCCGGTCTCACGGGACAGTGCGCCGTACCAGCGCAGGCCTTCGGTCAGGCTGCCTTCCAGCAACTGCGCATGGCGCACCGTGCCGACGCGATTGGCCAGCACGCCGGCGAACGGCAGATCCGGCTGATAGCGCGCCAATCCCAACGCCAGTGCGCCGAAGGTCTGGGCCATGGCCGTGCCGTCAATCACCCCCAGCACCGGCACGCCGAAACGCCGGGCAAGGTCTGCGCTGGACGGCGTACCGTCGAACAAACCCATGACGCCTTCGATGAGGATAAGGTCGGCGTCGGCGGCGGCTTCCCACAACAGGCGCCGGCTTTCGGCCTCGCCGATCATCCACATGTCCAGTTGGTACACCGGATGGCCGCTGGCGCGCTCGAGAATCATCGGGTCGAGAAAGTCCGGCCCACACTTGAATACGCGCACCTTGCGCCCCTGATTGCGGTGCAGACGGGCGAGTGCGGCGGTGACGGTGGTTTTGCCCTGACCGGACGCGGGCGCGGCGATCAATACTGCCGGGCAGTGCCGAGGCTGGCGCTCACTCACAGTTCGATGCCTTTCTGCGCCTTGATGCCGGCCTGAAAGGCATGCTTGACCACGCCGATGTCGGAAACCGTGTCGGACAGGTCGATCAGTTCCTGCTTCGCCCCGCGACCGGTGACGATCACGTGCTGCATCGGCGGGCGTGCCTGCAAGTCGCCCAGCACCTGCTCCAGGTCCAGGTAACCGTGCTTGAGGGCAATGTTCAGCTCATCGAGCACGACCATGCCGATAGAGGCGTCCTTGAGCATTTCCCGGGTCACGGCCCAGGCGGCTTCGGCGGCGGCGATGTCACGCTGGCGGTCCTGGGTTTCCCAGGTAAAGCCCTCGCCCATCACGTGGTAACGCACTTGTTCGGGAAAGCGGCGGAAGAACAGCTCTTCGCCGGTGCTGTGGCGGCCTTTGATGAACTGCACGACGCCGCACTGCATGCCGTGGCCCATGGCGCGGGCAAGCATGCCGAACGCCGAACTGCTTTTGCCTTTACCGTTGCCGGTCAGGACCAGCAGCAATCCGCATTCATTTGGCGCGCTGGAAATGCGCTCGTCCATCACCGCCTTTTTGCGCAGCATGCGCGCCAGGTGGCGTTCGTCACGTTCGGGGGATTCGCTCATCTCAGCTCTCCGCTTGAGGGCAGGTGTGGCAAACGGAGGGCACAGGCAAAGACTGTCAGCAGGCACCGGACAAATCCCGGCCTGCAGCAGAGCATCGCCCTCCGTGATGCTGTTGGATGGATCAGGCCGGTCTCCGGACTCATGAGTTGCCACAACCGTGGCAGGCCAGGCGCCTTCCCATGTTCAGCGAACACAGTGGCATTGTGCGTGGCCTTGGCTCATTTACCGTTGCGGAGGCAGCGCCGGAATTGATCGCATGAGCAATCGCACCGGCTTCCCTGTTTCACCCTGTGGACCAACGAAGTCCCGGGCACCTGAAACATGGCGCGAAGGTTAGAGGGTTGACTGGGGAGCGTCAATCGAACCGTGGGCAGAGCGGCCACGGGTTAACGGGATTTCACCCTGCAATGCACCGGTGTTCAAGCAGCAACAGCCCACGAACACATTGCCTCAATAGCGACTATTGCCTGGCAAGATTCGATGGCTGGATGACACGCTTGGCATTCAGCCAGGCTTTCTGCCAATAAGGCTTGTCGAGGCTGTCGAGTTTGACGGTGCCGCCGGTGGCCGGAGCGTGAACGAATCGCCCTTCCCCGACGTAGATGCCGGCGTGACTGACGTGGGAGCCGCCGCCTGTGGCGAAGAACACCAGATCACCGGTCTGCAGCTGACTGCGGTCGATGTCCGGGCCACGCAGGGTAATCATCTCCCGCGTCGATCGCGGCAAGGTAATGCCCGCGGCGTCGTGGTAGACATAGCCGATCAAGCCACTGCAATCGAAACCCGAATCAGGCGTGTTGCCGCCCCAGCGATAGGGCGTGCCAACGAGGCCGATCGCGCGCAACAGGACGTCGTCGGCGAGCGGTGAAGAAAACTGGGGAGGAGCGGAGACCACAGGCCGGTAGACAACCTTGCGTGGAGCGGGCGGTGGAGTGCTGGAACATGCGGCCAGCAGCACAGCCAGAGAGGCGACGATCAGGCGAACCGTTAACGACATAGACACGACAACCTGTGCGGGGTGCAGCTTACTTTGCCGAGGGCCGGGGTCGCGCGCAAGAGGGGGTTAGCCCTTTGCGCGCCCGGAATTAACGGGTTTGGCGCTTGAGTGTAGTCGAGCTCATCGCGGTGGTGGTTGCAGGGACCGTTGAAGGTGCCATTGCCAGCGCGCGTTTGGCTTCGATGAACGTCTTGGCCCAGTAAGCATCGTCGAGGCTGTCGACGCGGACACCGCCGCTGCGACGGCTGCTGGAGTGGATGAATTGGTCATCGCCCAGGTAGATGCCCGCATGGCTGACACGACCGCGACCGGCGGTGCTGAAGAACAGCAGATCGCCTGGTTTGAGGTCATTGCGTTTAACGAGGGGGGCATCGATGTTGATCATTTCGCGCGAAGAACGCGGCAGGCTCATGCCCGCCTCTTCACGGAAGAGATAACCGATGAAACCGCTGCAGTCGAACCCAGAGGTGGTCGACGTGCCGCCGAAGCGATAGCGAGTGCCTATCAAGGATTTGCCGCGTTCGAGGATGCTGTCAGCCAGAACCGGCAGGCGGTACGGCTTGTTGTCGGCAAATTGAGCGAGCTCGTCTTCGGTGGCGACCTCGTCATCCAGTACGGAGGATGCGTAATCAGCACGCTTGCTGGCGGATTGGGCGGTGGCAGAGTCCCGGAACTGGGGGCTTTGCGACTGTTGTTGCGACGTCGGCATCTGGGCCGCGCAGCCGAACAACAGCGTAACGAGTGCGAGAGGCACGAGGGGTGCGAAGCGGTTTAGCATGTGCACGACCGTGGCTGAAGTGTAAAGAAGCCGAGACTATGCCTTCAATCGTACCCATTTGCAAATTCAATCGAAACAAATGTGACTTACGATGTCGTCCATCACTTCTAAGGCTCTACACCTCAGAAACGCATCCATGTGCGCGGAGTGATCGGTCGGCGAAGGGTTTATCTCGGCAGTAAAGCCTCCCGTCACCCGAGCGCGCAGCATAGGCTCATGAATGTACGGGAAGCTGGCAGTGGTTCCGATGCTGAGCACAGCGTCAAAGCCTTTTGCCATCTCTTCCTTAAGCACGTTCAATGCCAGCTCTGGCAACATCTCCTCAAACAACACCACCGACGGCCTCAAAACGCCAGTACAGCCGGCACACAGCGGTGGCAGTGGTCGGTCAAGGTGCTCGCTCAGCAGCGGATCCTCGGCGCCACAAGATTGACAGTAGAGCGGCGCCAACTGGCCATGAATCTCGATCAGCCGTTCTGGCGGACTGCCCGCCGCGCGATGATAGCCGTCGACGTTCTGCGTCAACACCCAGCATTCGGGCTTGCGCCGCTGCAATTCGGCGATGGCATAGTGCGCCGCATTGGGACGTCCGCCCAGGCAAGCGCTGCCCAATTGTGCAATGTATTTCCAGCACAGCGCCGGATCACGACGCAGCATCGGGCCGGACAACGCCATTTCGATCGGCAGGCCGTCGTCGGTCTCGCCGTTGTACAGACCACCGACACCGCGATAGGTCGGCAAGCCCGAATCCGCCGAAAGGCCGGCACCGGTGATGATCAGGATGCGTGTGGCACGGCGCAGGGCCGCGGCGGTTTGCAGCACCAAAGCCTGATCGACCATGGACGCGCTTACCAACCGAGGGTTTCTTTCAAGAAGGGAATGGTCAGCTTGCGCTGGGCCTGCAGCGAGGCTTGATCGAGCTGTTCAAGCAGGTCGAACAGCGCGCTCATGCTGCGTTTGCCACGGGTGAGGATGAAATGCCCCACTTCGTCGGTGAGGTGCAGGCCCCGACGCGACGCACGCAATTGCAGGGCGCGGAGTTTTTCCTCGTCGGACAACAGGCGCATCTGGAACACCAGCGCCATGGTCAGCCGCGATTTCAGGTCCGCCAGCTTGACCGGCAGCTCCCGGGGCGAGCACGAAGCAGCGATGAGCAAGCGTCGGCCACTGTCGCGCAGCCGGTTGAACAGGTGGAACAAGGCCTCTTCCCATTCAGGCTTGCCGACCACCGCCTGAAGGTCATCGAGGCACACCAGTTCGTACTGCTCCAGATGATCGAACAGGCCGATGCCTTGATCGAGCAGTTCGGCCATTGGCAGGTAAACCGCTGGCTCGCCCATCTGTTCGAATCGCAGGCAGGCAGCCTGCAACAGGTGCGTGCGCCCTACCCCGTTCTTGCCCCACAGATAGATGAGGCTTTCTGTCCAGCCGGCCTCGGCTTCGCACAGCCGCTCGACATAGCCGAGTGCAGCGGCATTGGCGCCTGGATAGTAATTGATGAAGGTGGCGTCATCACGCAGACGCACACTCAGGGGCAGCTGAACTGGTTTCATGCTGGCTGAACGGTTCATGACGAACCGCCAAGGGGCCTCTGTGAAAAGTGCGCAAAGTCTATACCCGCAGGGCTGGCCGCACAATGCGGCAGACCGCCAGCAAAATCAAAGGCTTGCGTATGTCACTGGTATCACTGGGGAATACGGGCAAAACCCGCCGAGAAAGGAGGCGCGCGGTGAGCACCGCGCGCCGGTACGCATCCTGATTCGCGGGAATCAGAGATCCGGGTCGTCCAGACCGCCGTAGATGTCCGAATCCTTGTACAGGTCATGAACATGGCGCACCAGGACCATGATCACCGCCGCCACCGGCAGGGCCAGCAGGATGCCGGTGAAGCCGAACAGCTCGCCGCCCGCCAGGATCGCGAAGATCACCGCAACCGGGTGCAGACCGATGCGGTCACCCACCAGCAACGGGGTCAGCACCATGCCTTCCAGTGCTTGACCGACCATGAACACCGCGACGATGCCCAGCATTGGATACAGGTCGCCGCCGAACTGGAAGAAGCCCGCCAGAATCGCCGAGCCGATGCCGATCACGAAACCCATGTACGGCACGATGGCCGCCAGGCCGGCAATGACACCGATCAACAGGCCCAGCTCCAGCCCGACCAGCATCAGGCCGGCGGCGTAAATCACGCCCAGCGCAACCATCACCAGCAACTGGCCGCGAATGAACGCACCCAATACCTCATGGCACTCGTCCGCCAGCGCGACGATCTTCTTCTCGCGGTGACGCGGGAGCAGGCTGCGCACCTTCGCCATCATCACGTCCCAGTCGCGCAACAGATAGAAGCAGACCACCGGGATCAGCACCAGGTTGGTCAGCCAGCCGATCAGCGCCAGGGTCGAGGTGGTGGCCTGGGACAGGACGATGCCGACGATGTCGCCGGTCTGGCCCATGTGCTCGGAGATCGCCGCCTTGACCTTGTCGAACTTCCAGAACCCTTCTGCCAGCCCCAGCTTGGCCTGCGCCCACGGCATGGCCGTGTGTTGCAGCCAGTCGAGAATCTGCGGTGCCAGTTCATACAGGCGGTAAAGCTGCTTGGCCAGCATTGGCACCAGCACCAACAGCAGGCCCATGAAAATCAGGGTGAACAACAGGAACACGGTCACCACACTCATGGTGCGTGACAGCTTCAGTTTTTCCAGCCGGTCTGCCAGCGGATCGCCCATGTACGCCAGCAGCAGCGCCACGAGGAACGGCGTCAGAATCGAATGCAGCAGCCAGACGAACAAACAGACCAGGACAACCCCGCCCAGCCAGAACCAACGACGCGTATCAGTCATTACTGCCTCTTTCCCCAGGATGATGTGCTTCGTGCAACGTCGTTATGAACCTGTTCACCAACGGAAGTGCAATGCGCTGTCCGAATCAGCAGGCGGCTGCGGTGCTACCGGCGTGCCGTCCGCAGCAACGGGCGCGGCGCTGACCGGCGCGCTGGCGATTTCACCGGCCGGCACTTCCTGCAGTTTCGCCAGCGCCAGTTGGGAACGCAACTGATCGGGGCTGCCGCTGACGTCGAACGCGATGCGATCACCGTCGGCTGATTTCAAGCGGCCGCCGAACGGTTCGAGCAGGCGCAACAGCTGCGCGTAACGCTCAAGATTCATGCCTTGTACATCCAGCACCATGCCCGTCGCGGCACCCGGTTTGACCACGAAGCGCGGCGCCAGACGCTGGCTCACCGCCAACAGCACCGCGTCGGCCAGTTCCGCCGAGCTCGCGCCGCTGGCACTGCCCTGCTCCATCTTGTCGCCCAGCCACAGGTGCCATTTGCCCTGCCACTGGCCGCCGTTTTCCTGCGCGTGAACCGCCAGAATCGCGTCCGAGCCGTAGCGCTCGGAAGCCTCCTTGAGCGGGCCGACGTTATTGCCGTCGAGGGTCTTGGCGTTGCCGATGCCCTGCTCGCCAAGGTCCGCCAAGGGGAGACGCAACGGCAGACCGCGATGCTGAGCGGCGCGGCGAAGAGGTTCGGCAGACGCCTGGCCGTCGCCGACGAGGTTGGCGCCGTCAGTCGCGTCGTTCAGCCACCAGGCCATGATCACCGGACGGTTGGTGCCCCACAACGACAGCCCCGCCTGGCGCATCACGCGTTCGGTGCTCGCCGGATCGAAATCGACCTGCAGGGTTTCAGGCGGGCCGGCGTCGTAGCCGTACTGGCTGATGATTTGCTGAGGGTCCTTGCGCACCTCGGCAAGGCCGCCGTTTTGCACAGCCTTGGGATCGCCGGTCAGGCGGATGACCAGGGTTTCCAGCGCGGCCTGGGTGGCGCGGGTTTTCTCGTCAGGGGTCTGGCCGCTGACGGGCTCGCGCACCTGATAAAGAGTGTTCATCGTCTCGGCGAGCGCCGGCAGACTCATTAATGACAGGCAACCCACGAACAGGCAGTTTTTTAGGCGCATGAATGAAGGTGGACGCATGAAGGATTCCCGCTGGGTAAAAAGGCAACGCTATAAATAGCTGCATGAACATGAGTGACTCGACTCTGACCGCAGACGCGTCCGAATCGCTCACTCAGGCGCCAACGTTACACCGGATCCCGCCAGCGACGAACGGGTGCGGCGGGATAAACCGGGTTATTTTTTCTTCACGACAGTCCTGCCCGTCGGCCCAAGGATGGCCGCTTGCGCCCAACCCTGATAAAATCGCGCGCCTTCGCAGACCGGCGATGACAAGGCCCCGCGTCGTTGCCACTCGGTCGTTACCCCGAATCCCCCCCTAAAGGCCTGGATCATGAGCAAGCAACCCTCCCTGAGCTACAAAGACGCCGGTGTTGACATCGACGCCGGTGAAGCGCTGGTCGAACGCATCAAGAGCGTCGCCAAGCGCACCAAGCGCCCGGAAGTGATGGGCGGCCTCGGGGGCTTCGGCGCTCTGTGCGAAATCCCGGCCGGCTACAAGCAGCCTGTTCTGGTGAGCGGCACCGACGGTGTCGGCACCAAGTTGCGTCTGGCCTTGAACCTGAACAAACACGACACCATCGGCATCGATCTGGTCGCCATGTGCGTCAACGATCTGGTGGTCTGCGGCGCCGAGCCGCTGTTCTTCCTCGACTACTACGCCACCGGCAAACTGAACGTCGACACCGCGGCCCAAGTGGTCACCGGCATCGGCGCGGGCTGCGAGCTGGCCGGCTGCTCCCTGGTCGGTGGCGAAACCGCTGAAATGCCTGGCATGTACGAAGGCGAAGACTATGACCTGGCCGGTTTCTGCGTCGGCGTCGTGGAAAAAGCCGAGATCATCGACGGCTCCAAGGTTGCCGCCGGTGACGCGCTGATCGCTCTGCCGTCTTCCGGTCCGCACTCCAACGGCTACTCGCTGATCCGCAAGATCATTGAAGTGGCAGGTGCCGATATCGAAAACATCCAGCTCGACGGCAAGCCGCTGACCGAACTGCTGATGGCACCGACGCGCATTTACGTCAAGCAACTGCTCAAGCTGATCAAAGACACCGGCGCGGTAAAAGCCATGGCCCACATCACCGGCGGTGGCCTGCTGGACAACATCCCGCGCGTGCTGCCTGAAGGCGCCCAGGCCATCGTCGACGTGGCGAGCTGGATCCGTCCGGCGGTCTTCGACTGGTTGCAGGAAAAAGGCAACGTCGATGAGCACGAAATGCACCGCGTACTGAACTGCGGCGTCGGCATGGTCATCTGCGTCGCCCAGGAACACGTTGAAGTCTCGCTGAACGCCCTGCGTGAAGCCGGCGAGCAGCCTTGGGTGATCGGCCAGATCGGCACGGCTGCCGAAGGCGCTGCACAAGTCGAGCTGAAGAACGTCAAGGCTCATTAATGCCTGACATGCCCCAACCCTGTGATGTGGTGGTGCTGCTGTCCGGCACTGGCGGCAACCTGCAGGCGATGATCGACAGCTTTCAGGACAGCGCGAGCCCTGCGCGCATCCGGGCGGTGATTTCCAACCGCGCCGATGCCTTCGGGCTCGAGCGGGCCGCTCGCGCAGGGATCGACACCCTGGTGCTGGATCACACCGGCTACGAAGGTCGCGAGGCTTTCGATGGGGCGCTGATCGAGGCCATCGATTCGTTTCAGCCGTCGCTGGTCGTGCTCGCCGGCTTCATGCGCATCCTCACGCCCGGATTCGTCCGCCATTACCACGGCCGACTGCTGAACATTCACCCTTCCCTGCTTCCGCTGTATAAAGGCTTGCACACCCATCAACGGGTGCTCGACGCCGGCGATGCCGAACATGGCTGCAGCGTGCACTTTGTCACGGAGGAACTCGATGGGGGGCCTCTGGTCGTACAGGCAGTTGTTTCTGTAGAGTTGCACGACACGCCTACCACGCTGGCACAGAGGGTTCACGCCCAGGAACACCTGATTTATCCCCTGGCCATTCGCTGGTTCGCCGAAGGACGTTTGACCCTCGACGAACATGGCGCCTCACTGGACGGCCAGCCCTTAGGGCCCAGCGGCCACTTGATCCGACCTTAGGAGATATTATGCGTCGCGCTTTGCTCTTCGCTTTCGCCCTTTTCGCACTTCCCGCAGTCAACGCGGCAGACCTTCAACCTTTCTCCGCCAGCTACACCGCTGACTGGAAACAGCTGCCCATGAGCGGTGGCAGCGCCAGCCGCAGCCTCGAGAAGAACGCCAACGGCTCCTGGACCCTGAGTTTCAAGGCGTCGATGATGATCGCCAGCCTGACCGAAGTCAGCACCCTCAAGGTCGACAAGGATCAACTGCTGCCACAGACCTACCACTTCGAACGTGGCGGCCTGGGCAAGAGCAAGACGGTCGATCTGGTATTCGACTGGCCTACAAAGTTCATCACCGGTTCGGACCGTGGCAACGCGGTGAAAATCCCGCTGAATGCCGGCATCCTCGACAAGTCCACCTACCAGCTCGCGCTGCAGCATGACGTGGCGGCGGGGAAAAAGAGCATGTCGTATCAGGTCGTCGACGGTGACGAAATCGATACCTATGACTTCCGCGTGCTGGGCACCGAAAAGGTCGACACCAAAGTCGGTTCGGTAGACGCCATCAAGGTCGAGCGCGTACGTGATCCAACGCAGAACAAGCGCATCACCGTGATGTGGTTCGCCAAGGACTACGACTACCTGCTGGTTCGCCTGCAACAGGTTGAAACCGACGGCAAGGAATACAACATCATGCTGCAGGACGGCACGGTGAACGGTAAGTCGGTCAAAGGCAGCTGATTCAGCCAGCTGTTACACGCACGACACCGAGCGCAATCCAAAAAAACCCCGCCTTCATGGCGGGGTTCTTTTTGGCGTCGATAAGTGATTCAGGCCTACATGAAAGATTCTTCATGGCCTTCAACCGGGTGTGACAAAACGCCACACTCCCTTCGAATACAAGCATTTAGCGCACTGTTACGGATTCTGTAAATAACTGTTGCCGGATGTGCACATTTACTTGGCTGGTCGGCAAAAACTATAAAGAAGTCCTGCGACGTCCTGCCGCAGATATTCAAGAGTCAGGAGTTTGCACTATGACCGTAACTGTTACTGAACGCGACGACGCCCATATCTCCCACGAGACCATCGCCGATGGCATCCAGATCTGGGATGTACGCCAACAAGACCAATTGGTAGGGATGTTTCATTACGAATCGGACGCACAGCGTTACGCAGCAGAGCTTGCCGAGCAAGAAGCCAAGCTACAGGCCAGTCACTCGTAATTTCGGAATCGCAGCAAAACAAAACCCGCCTGTTGGCGGGTTTTGTTGTTTTAGGGCGTCACGCGCGGGGGCGCTTATTGCGGACGCTTACCACATCAGATCATCCGGGATCTTGTAGGCGGCGTACGGATCGTCACCCTCCGGCTCTTCAGTCGGGGCGCTGAGCATGACGATGCGGCGCGGGTCGCGCTCCTGCACCTTGAGCGCGGCTTCGCGGGGGATCACCTCGTAGCTGCCGCCGTGGTGCACGATGGCCAGCGCGCCGCTGCTGAGCTTGCTGCGCATCAGGCCGTTGACCGATAGGCGCTTGACCTTTTTGTCGTCGACGAAGTTGTAGTAGTCCTCGGTGGTCAGCTTCGGCAGGCGCGTGGCTTCGATCAACTGCTTGACCTGGGCGGCACGGGCTTTCTGCTCGACCTTTTCCTGCTGCTGACGATTCAACTCCTGGTCACGTTTGGCTTTCTCTGCCATTGCTTCTTGGGCAGCGCGCTGGCTGGTGTCGTCCGCCACTGCCTGGCCCTTGTGCACCAGACGCTGCTCCTTCTGCTTGCTCTTGCTGGCCTGCTTCGCCTGTTTTTCATTGACCAGGCCGGCTTTCAGCAACTGGTCACGAAGGGAAATACCCGCCATCTGTTTTCTCTCTCTAAATAGTCAACTCAACCGCAGTTGGGCGTGATCTTTTCCTGACGCTTGGCTTCGCCCCAGAGCGCATCCATCTCTTCGAGGCTGCAATCTTCGATGGGGCGCCGGGTGTCGCGCAAGGCCTGTTCGATAAATCTGAAGCGCCGCTCGAATCTGGCGTTGGCGGCGCGCAGGGCATTTTCCGGATCGACCTTGAGGTGCCGAGCCAGATTGACGGCGGCAAACAGCAGATCGCCGACTTCTTCGGTGATGGCCGCGCTGTCGTTGTCGGCCATGGCTTCGAGAACCTCATCGAGTTCCTCACGGACGTTATCGACCACCGGCAATGCGTCCGGCCAATCGAACCCGACCTGGGCGGCGCGCTTCTGCAACTTCGCTGCCCGCGACAATGCCGGGAGTACACCCGGCACGTCGTCGAGCAGGGAAAGCTGCTCGGGGGCATTGGCCTTTTCGGCACGCTCCTCGGCCTTGATCTGTTCCCAGCGATGCTTGACCTGATCTTCGCTGAGGCGCGGGGTTTCAAGCGGCGCGTACAGATCGCCGGTCGGGAATACGTGGGGATGGCGGCGAATCAGTTTGCGGGTGATGCCGTCGACCACACCGTCGAACTCGAAGCGCCCTTCTTCCTGCGCCAGCTGGCAGTAATACACCACTTGAAACAGCAGATCGCCGAGCTCACCGCGCAGGTCATCGAAGTCGCCACGCTCGATGGCGTCGGCCACTTCGTAGGCTTCTTCAAGGGTGTGCGGCACGATGCTCGCGTAATTCTGCTTCACGTCCCACGGGCAACCGAATTGCGGATCGCGCAAGCGGGCCATGAGCGTGAGCAGGTCTTGGAGGCTATACATTGAAATCCGGCTCATGTTGTAGCGAACGGGTCATGTTATGTGATCCCAGGTCGGGCATCGGGTGCCTGATGAAGCGTCATCGCGAGCAAGCTCACTCCTACAGGTAAATTGCGTTCGCCTGTAGGAGTGAGCTTGCTCGCGATAGCGTCAGTGCAGACAACACAGCGCCATCAAGGCGTTCTATTACGCCGCGTTTCGATGATGTTCGGCAGTTGCGAGATGCGTCCCAGCAGCCGGCCCAGCGCGTCCAGGCCCGGGATCTCGATGGTCAGCGACATCAGCGCGGTGTTGTCTTCCTTGTTCGAGCGGGTGTTGACTGCCAGCACGTTGATGCGCTCGTTGAGCAGGATCTGCGAGACGTCACGCAGCAGCCCGGACCGGTCGTAGGCACGGATGATGATGTCCACCGGATAGGTGAGCACCGGCACCGGGCCCCAGCTGACCTGAATGATCCGTTCGGGTTCGCGCCCGCCCAGTTGCAGCACCGAGGCGCAGTCCTGACGGTGAATGCTCACGCCGCGGCCCTGGGTGATGTAACCGACGATCGCATCGCCCGGCAGCGGCTGGCAGCAGCCGGCCATTTGCGTCATCAGGTTGCCGACGCCCTGGATCTGAATGTCCCCGCGCTTGCCCGGCTTGTAACCCGTGGCCTTGCGCGGAATCAGCTCCAGTTGCTCGTTGCCGCGTTCCGGCTCCACCAGTTGCTGAGCCAGATTGACCAACTGCGCAATGCGCAAGTCGCCGGCACCGAGGGCCGCGAACATGTCTTCGGCCATCTTCATGTTGGCCTTCTCGGCCAGCTTGTCGAAGTCCACCTGAGGCAGCGCCAGACGCGCCAGTTCGCGCTCCAGCAGCACCTTGCCGGCGGCGACGTTCTGATCGCGGGCCTGCAGCTTGAACCAGTGCACGATCTTCGCTCGCGCCCGGGACGTGGTGATGTAACCCAGGTTCGAGTTCAGCCAGTCGCGGCTCGGCGTGCCGTGCTTGCTGGTGATGATCTCCACCTGCTCGCCGGTCTGCAGGCTGTAGTTGAGTGGGACGATGCGGCCGTTGATCTTGGCACCACGGCAGTTGTGGCCGATCTCGGTGTGCACGCGGTAGGCGAAATCCAGCGGCGTCGCGCCCTTGGGCAGGTCGATGGCGTGACCGTCCGGGGTGAACACGTAGACGCGGTCGGGCTCAATGTCGACGCGCAGCTGTTCGGCCAGCCCGCCGATGTCGCCCAGCTCTTCATGCCACTCGAGCACCTGACGCAGCCAGGAGATTTTCTCTTCGTAATGATTGGAGCCGGATTTGACGTCGGTGCCCTTGTACTTCCAGTGCGCGCAGACGCCCAGTTCGGCCTCTTCGTGCATGGCGTGGGTGCGGATCTGCACTTCCAGCACCTTGCCCTCAGGACCGATCACCGCTGTGTGCAGCGAGCGATAGCCGTTTTCCTTGGGGTTGGCGATGTAGTCGTCGAATTCCTTGGGAATGTGCCGCCACAGGGTGTGGACGATGCCGAGGGCGGTGTAGCAGTCGCGCATCTCAGGCACCAGCACGCGAACGGCGCGAACGTCGTAGATCTGGCTGAATTCCAGGCCTTTGCGCTGCATCTTTCGCCAGATCGAGTAGATGTGCTTGGCCCGGCCACTGATGTCGGCCTTGACGCCGGTGGCCAGCAATTCGTTCGACAGCTGCGACATCACGTCGGTGATGAAGCGCTCGCGATCGAGCCGACGCTCGTGCAGCAACTTGGCGATCTGCTTGTATTGCTCGGGCTCCAGGTAACGGAAGGACAGGTCCTCCAGCTCCCATTTGATGTGACCGATGCCCAGCCGGTGGGCCAGCGGCGCGTAGATGTCGAAGACTTCCCGGGCAACACGGTTGCGCTTTTCATCGTCGGTGTTCTTCACCGCGCGGATGGCGCAGGTGCGTTCAGCCAGCTTGATCAGCGCGACTCGCACGTCGTCGACCATGGCCACCAGCATCTTGCGCAGGTTTTCGACCTGGGCCTGGGTACCGAGCACCAGGGACTGGCGCGGGCTGAGACTGGCGCTGATCGCCGCCATGCGCAGCACGCCGTCGATGAGCTTGGCGACTGTGGGGCCGAAGCGCTGGTTGACGTCAGGCAGCGAGATTTTGCCTTCGCGCACGCCGCGATAAATCACGGCGGCGACGAGTGAATCCTGATCGAGC
The DNA here is from genome assembly GCF_041060445.1 of Pseudomonas sp. W2-17. NCBI lineage: Bacteria > Pseudomonadati > Pseudomonadota > Gammaproteobacteria > Pseudomonadales > Pseudomonadaceae > Pseudomonas > Pseudomonas sp. W2-17. The sequence continues at coordinate 120,939 of NZ_JAUFNS010000013.1, forward strand.
TTGAGGTCGGCCAGAATTTCAGCGATTTCCAGGCCCGTCTGAAAACTCGACGTGCCCTCCGCCCAGAGGTTCTTGGCGGCGTTGTCCTGCTGCTCGGCGTGCCGGGCAAATTCACAGGCCTCTTTCAAGGCCTGTCGGTCCACTGCGAGGTCGACGCTGACCACGTGATCCAGCCACGCGTCGAGGTTGATACTGCCGTCTGTGTTGATCGGCTGGTGGGGTCTCACCTGTACCATGTTGCTTACCTTCCCTACGGCGCGATGAAATGCGCCTTCAGTCGCCGGCCTTCTTGAGCGCGTGCGCCTTGCGGGCCATGCAAGGTCGCGTACGCGCGGGCCAGTCGGATTAAACGAGACTCCGTGTAAGGCATCGGCATTTCCTGAGCCGCCGCCTCACTTGCTCGCTTCAAATAACGCCATCGCCTCGACATGCGCTGTCTGCGGGAACATATCGAGGATTCCGGCACGTTTTAAACGGTAGCCCTGCTTGATCAATTCAACGGTATCGCGGGCCAGCGTAGCCGGGTTGCACGACACATAAAGGACGCGCCGAGCGCCCAGTGACTTGAGCTTGCCCACTGCTTCGAACGCACCGTCACGCGGCGGATCGAGCAGCACTGCGGCGAAACCTTCCGCCACCCAGGCCGCCTTGTCCAGTGGCTGCGACAGATCGGCCTGATAAAACTTCACGTTGTTCAAACCGTTGCTGGCGGCATTGGCCGTCGCCCGCTGAACCATGGCGTCGACGCCCTCCACGGCCACCACGTCGCGCGTCATTTGCGCCAGCGGTAGAGCGAAGTTACCAAGCCCGCAGAACAAGTCCAGCACTCGTTCGTCCTTGCCGGGCGCGAGCCAGTCCAGGGCCTGTTCGATCATCGCGGTATTGACCTGAGCGTTGACCTGCACGAAGTCGCCGGGACGATAGGCCAGGGACAGATTCCACGGCTCCAGGCGGTAGCCCAGTTGCGCAGAAGGGTCGACCGGCTGTGGTTCGCCTTCGCCGTGCAACCACAGCTGCGCGTCATGGGTTTCGCAAAATGCTTTGAGAATTGCCAGATCGTTTTCAGGCAGCGGCGCGGTGTGGCGCAGCAGCACGGCGCTGGCCGACCCGCTGAACAGCTCGACATGCCCCAGCGCCTGAGGTTTGCTCAGGCTGCGAAGCATGGGCGCCAGCGACGTCATGATCGGTTGCAAGGCCTGTACCAGCACCGGGCATTGCTCGATGGCGATGATGTCCTGACTCGCTGCGGCGCGGAATCCGACGTCCAGCCGTTTGGCGCGGGCGTCCCAGCGCACCGCGACGCGGGCGCGGCGACGGTAGGCATATTCATCACCGGTCAGGGGCGCGGCCCATTGCTCCGGCTCGACCCCGGCGATGCGGCTCAATTGCTCGGCAAGCATGCTCTGTTTCAGGGCGAGCTGTTCGGCGTGGGGCATGTGCTGGGTGCTGCAACCGCCGCAACGGCCGAAATGCGGACACGCTGCGGGGCGCCGTATCGGGCTGGCCTGGAACACGCGTTCGGTGCGGGCTTCAACGACTTTGCCGTGGGCATTGAGCACGCGGGCCTCGACCTCTTCGCCGGCCAGACTGCCCATGACAAACCAGGTGCGACCTTCGACGAAACCGATGCCGCGACCGTCGTTGGCCAGCCGCTCGATGGTCAGGCGTTGTTTTTTACCGGTAGGAACCTGCGTGGTCTGGGTGCCACCGCTGGGCTGGAAACGCAGGCCTGCATCACGCTTGGCCATCAGTTGGGCGCATCGTAGACGCCGGTCGACAGGTAACGGTCGCCGCGGTCACAAATAATCGCGACCATCACCGCGTTCTCGACTTCCTGGGACAGCCGGAGCATCCCGGCCACTGAGCCGCCCGACGACACACCACAGAAAATGCCTTCTTCCCGCGCCAGACGACGCATGACGTCCTCGGCTTCGGCCTGGCCCATGTCCATAATCCGGTCGACACGCTCGGCCTGATAAATGCTCGGCAGGTATTCGGTTGGCCAGCGGCGAATGCCCGGAATCGACGCGCCGTCCATAGGCTGGAGGCCGACGATCTGGATGTTTGGGTTCTGTTCCTTGAGGAAACGCGAGGTGCCCATGATGGTGCCGGTGGTGCCCATGGAGCTGACGAAATGGGTAACGGTGCCGCCGGTCTGCTGCCAGATTTCCGGGCCGGTGCCGACGTAATGCGCCTGTGGGTTGTCGCCATTGGCGAATTGGTCGAGCACCTTGCCGCGGCCTTCCGCCTGCATGCGCTCGGCCAGGTCACGGGCGCCTTCCATGCCCTCTTCCTTGCTGACCAGAATCAGCTCGGCGCCATAGGCAGTCATGGCGGCCTTGCGCTCGGCGCTGGAGTTGTCGGGCATGATCAGAATCATGCGATAGCCCTTGATCGCCGCGGCCATGGCCAGGGCGATGCCGGTGTTGCCGGAGGTGGCTTCGATCAGGGTATCGCCGGGGTGGATCTGCCCACGCAATTCGGCGCGGGTAATCATCGACAGCGCCGGGCGGTCCTTCACGGAACCGGCCGGGTTATTGCCTTCGAGCTTGAGCAGCAACGTGTTGCTGGTGTTCCCAGCCATGCGTTGCAGACGCACCAGCGGGGTGTTGCCGACGCAATCGGCGATGGTTGGATACTGCAGGGTCATGGCGTTTTCGCGATCCAGACGTGCGGGGGTCGCCTATCATACCGGCAATCGTTGCCAGCCCATATCACGCAAAGTGAGGGGGTTATCGCTGAATGGAATAAGGCATGTCCCTGGGATTGTCTGGGCCGGGCACTGAACCCTGTAGGAGTGAGCTTGCCCGCGATTGCATTATCACCGGCAACCTTTACGTCACAGACACCACGCATCGCGAGCAAGCTCACTCCTACAGTTCGGGTTGAGCTGCAGATCCAGCAGCGACATCAGGCCTGCCGGGCCGGCAAACGCATGATCATTCTCAAGCCCCGCCCCGTGTTTTCGGCCCACAAGTCCCCACCCTGCAGACGCAGGGAATTGCGCGCGATGCTCAGCCCCAGCCCGAATCCACCGTCACCGGGGCGGGCGCCGTCCAGGCGGATGAACGGCGCAAAAATACGCTCGAGATCGCCCTCGTCGATCCCGCCACCCTGATCTTCCAGCCACAACAACCAGTCTCCCCCTTCGCGGCGACCGTCGAGGCGCACGATGCCCTCGGGCGGAGAATGGCGAATGGCGTTGCGCAGGATGTTTTCCAGCGCCTGGGCCAAGGTGTTGAGATGGCCACTGAGCCAGCATTCGCTGTCCAGATCGCAGCGCAACTGACGGGCCGGCCAGCAGGTTTCGAAACAGGCGTCGTCCACCAGCATCTCCCACAGCGCCACCACCTGAATGTCTTCGCCGGGGAGTTTTTCGCGTTCGGTGTCGAGCCAGGCCAGTTGCAGGGTGTCGTCGACCAGGCGGCGCATGCCGTCCACTTCCCGGCTCAGGCGCTCGCGCAGTTCAGGGAGGGTTTGCTCGCTGTCGCACGCCACCCGCAGGCGACTCAGGGGCGTGCGCAATTCGTGGGAGAGGTCACGCAACAATTGCTGCTGAACCTGCACCGTCGAGTGCAGGCGCGCGGCCATGTGATCGAAGGCGCGGTTCAGCTCGCCCAACTCGTCGCGTCGCTCGGTCATTTGCGGGGACAGTCGGCTCGACAATCGATCGGCGCGCCACGCGTTGGCCTGTTCGCGCAGTTGGTTGAGCGGACGAATCAGCAGGCGATACAGCCCAACGCACAGCAGCAGGGTAAACAGCGCGGGAATCAGCACGTTGGTCAGGATTTGCCCGACCCACGCATACCGACCCGGTTTGAAGCGCTCGGGCAGTTCGATCACCAGACTGCCGGCGCCCGGGTTGCCGGGAAACGCGATCTTCAGCCAGGGAACGGTCTTCTGCCGCGTGCTCATCGGCCAGTCGATGCCGCGCATGAACGTCAGCCGTTGCGACTGATCGCGGGTCAACGTCGTGCTGCCGAGCGATTGCAAGTCGCTGCCGATGACCCCGACCCAGCCGGTTTCCTGCTGACGGACCTGTTTCAGCCATTCGTCGATGCCGGGCTGACCGCCGCTGGTCCACGCCCTTTCGGCCTGCGCCGCATAGTCGTTGAGCACCTGATGGGCCTCGGCATTCAGATAGGCGTTGCGGGTCTCGATGTAGCGGCCCCAATACCAGCTGAGCCAGATCATCAACAGGCAGAAACCGACCAGCAGAACGGCCAGTTTCCAGAACAGCGAATGCCGGCCGGGTACCCGTTTGCGCGGCTCAGCCATTCGACACCTCAGGCATCCAGCACCGCCGCGGTCAGCACGTAGCCCTTGCCCCACACAGTGCGCAGTTGCCGCGCCTGATAGCCGACGGCCTTGAGCTTGCGACGAATCTGGCTGATGTGCATGTCCAGGCTGCGGTCGTGCTGGGAATAGCCGCGCTGCAGGACATGCTGATAAAGGAAGGCTTTGCTGAGGACGTCTTCCTGGTTGCGCCACAAGGTGTCGAGCAGGCGGTATTCGCTGCCGGTCAATTGCGCAGGGCTACCGGCGAAGAAGACGTCGCAGCGGCCTTCATCGAAGGTCAGGCCGTCTTCTTCAGGTTTCTCCACGTCGGCATCGGGCTCGTTGGCGGTCTGGGCATGGAAGCGTCGTTCCAGGTCGACCCGGCGCAGGATCGCTTCGATGCGCACGCGCAACTCATCGACGCTGAAGGGTTTGGGCAGGTAATCGTCGGCGCCGTTCTGGAAGCCGGTGATGCGGTCGGCCTCGGCGCCGAGGGCGGACATGAGGATGATCGGCACCGTGTGGCGGCGGCGCAGATGGGTGAGGATGTCGAGGCCGTTCATGCCCGGCAGCAAGATGTCCATCAGCACCACATCGAAGGGTTCACGTTGCGCACAGGCCAGTCCTTCGGCGCCGTTCTGACACCAGGTCACCAGAAACCCGCAGCGATCGAGTTGGTCGTGGACAAAAGCGCCGAGCACGACATCGTCCTCGATGGCGAGTATGTGGGGGCGGTGGATGCTGGCGGGAGTCATTGGCGTCTGCGACTGATTCTCAAGAAGAGGATTATTCAAGATTGCGCGCGACGGGGCAATGCTGGCTTGCCGGCGATGCGTTCTTTTTGGCAGGACTGCGTCGCTTAGGCAGGACCGGCTTCATCCGGGAAGAGGCCAGTGTGAACGACGCGTATTTTGCGGCGTGACGACCGACGCCTTCCCGGCTAAAGCCGGTCTTACAGGGGAAGTATCCAGTCCCATCACGTACGCAAGCGCCGGTCCCACTGTGTGCAGGAAGCGCAAATGACTACACTGCGCAGTGATTGCGCGTCACACGCTGCATTGGCGCAGCAGTTGCCTGAATTCGTGCCGGGTTGGTGGAGAAGAAGTGTGCTGAGAAAAGTGGGCATCAAAGGCCGCGTCATGCTGCTGACCCTGCTCCCGGCCTGCCTGATGGCGGCGTTGCTGGGGGGTTATTTCACCTGGATGCAGCTGACCGAGTTGCAGACCCAGCTGCTCAAGCGTGGCGAAATGATTGCCAACGAGTTGGCGCCGCTGTCCGCCGGCGCGCTGGCCAGCGGCGATCAGGCCATGCTGGAACGCATCGCCGGGCAGGTGCTGGAACAGGCCGACGTGCGCGCGGTGTCGTTCCTTGACGCTAACCGGGCGATGTTGGCCCATGCCGGCCCGAGCATGATCAACCAGGCCCCCATCGGTAACAGCACGCACATGCTGCAGCGCTCGGAAAATGACGCCACGCGCTACCTGATGCCGGTGTTCGGGCGCAGCCGTCATCTGACCGGTGATGTCGTGCCCGCCGAAGCCGACCGTCTGCTGGGCTGGGTCGAGTTGGAACTGTCCCACAACGGCACGCTGCTGCGCGGTTATCGCAGCCTGTTTGCCAGCCTGATCCTGATTGTCATCGGCCTCGGCCTGACCGCCATGCTGTCGCTGCGCATGAGCCGCACCATCAACGGCCCGATCACCCAGATCAAACACGTCGTCGCCCAACTGAAGGATGGCAATCTGGAAGCGCGATTGCCGCCCATGGGCAGTTACGAGCTGGATGAACTGGGTTCGGGCATCAACCGCATGGCGGCGACGTTGCAGAACGCCCAGGAAGAATTGCAGCACAGCATCGAGCAGGCCACCGAAGACGTACGCCAGAACCTGGAAACCATCGAGATCCAGAACATCGAGCTGGACCTGGCGCGCAAGGAAGCCCTGGAGGCCAGCCGGATCAAGTCCGAGTTTCTGGCGAACATGAGCCATGAAATCCGCACGCCGCTCAACGGCATCCTCGGTTTCACCCACCTGTTGCAGAAAAGCGAACTGACGCCGCGTCAGTACGATTACCTGGGCACCATCGAAAAATCCGCCGACAACCTGCTGAGCATCATCAACGAGATTCTGGATTTCTCGAAGATCGAGGCCGGCAAGCTGGTCCTCGACGCGATCCCCTTCAACCTGCGCGACCTGTTGCAGGACACCCTGACCATCCTCGCCCCCGCCGCCCACGCCAAACAGCTGGAGCTGGTAAGTCTGGTTTATCGCGACACGCCGCTGTCGCTGGTGGGCGATCCGCTGCGGCTGCGGCAGATCCTGACCAACCTCGTCAGCAACGCGATCAAGTTCACCCGCGAGGGCACTATCGTGGCGCGGGCGATGCTGGAGGAGGAGCACGACACCACCGTGCAACTGCGCATCAGCGTGCAGGACACCGGCATCGGCCTGTCCAGTCAGGACGTGCGCGCGCTGTTTCAGGCGTTCAGTCAGGCGGACAATTCGCTGTCGCGGCACTCCGGCGGCACCGGCTTGGGGCTGGTGATTTCCAAGCGACTGGTGGAGCAGATGGGCGGTGAGATTGGCGTCGAGAGCACGCCGGGGGAAGGCTCGGAATTCTGGATCAGCCTGACGCTGCCGAAAACCCGCGACGACCTCGAAGACCTGCCCGCCCCGCCGCTGCTGGGCCGGCGCGTGGCGGTGCTGGAGCATCACGACCTGTCGCGCCAGGCCCTTGAACATCAACTGGAAGACTGCGGCCTCCAGCCGATGGTCTTCAACAATCTGGAAAACCTCATCAATGGCGTGACGGTGGTGCACCAGACGCCCCACGCCATCGACATGGCCGTGCTCGGCGTCACCGCCCACGAGCTGCCGCCCGAGCGCCTGCGCCAACAGATCTGGGACCTGGAAAACCTCAACTGCAAAGTGCTGGTGCTCTGCCCCACCACCGAACAGGCGCTGTATCAGTTTTCCGTGCCCGATGCTTATAACCAGTTGCAGGCCAAGCCGGCGTGTACGCGCAAATTGCGCCGTGCGCTGTCGGAGCTGATCCAGCCCAAGCAGTTGCGCAACGAGGTGCCGGAGCCACTGTCGAGCCGGCCGCCGCGCATTCTCTGTGTGGACGACAACCCGGCGAACCTGTTGCTGGTGCAGACCTTGCTCGAAGACATGGGCGCCAGGGTCAAGGCCGTCGACAGTGGTTATGCGGCGGTGCAGGCGGTGCAGGATGAACCCTTCGATCTGGTGCTGATGGACGTGCAGATGCCGGGCATGGACGGGCGTCAGGCCACCGAAGAAATTCGCAGCTGGGAGAGCGAACGTCAGGCCTCGTCGCTGCCGATCGTCGCCCTCACCGCCCATGCCATGGCCAACGAAAAGCGCGCGCTGTTGCAGAGTGGGATGGACGATTACCTGACCAAGCCGATCAGCGAACGTCAACTGGCGCAGGTGGTGCTGAAGTGGACCGGGCTGGCGCTGCGCAATCAGGCGCCGGAGCGGCACGTCGAAATCGCCCAGGGCGGTATCAATCTGCAGGTGCTCGATCACGAGGAAGGGCTGCGGCTGGCGGCGGGGAAAGCCGACCTGGCGGCGGACATGCTGGCGATGCTGCTGGCCTCCCTCGCCACCGACCGCGAAGCCATCCTCACTGCCCGCGAGGCCAGGGACAACGTCGCACTGATCGAACGCGTCCACCGCCTTCACGGCGCGACCCGTTACTGCGGCGTCCCGCAATTGCGCGCGGCCTGTCAACGCAGCGAGACCCTGCTGAAGCAGGAATCGGCGGACAGCGACAAGGCCCTGGATGAACTGGAGAAGGCGATCAACCGCCTGGAAACCGAGGCCCGTGTGAGTGCTTGATCTGGGTCCCTGGTTTTTTGTTCTGTGATGGATAGGCTGCAGGGTTCGGGGTGGGTCAGGTCAAATAGAGGGCCTGACAGAACGCCTTCGCGAGCAAGCTCACTCCTACAGTGGATGCGGGGTGCCTAAATCCTACGTTCGACGCGACATTGCAGGCCCATCTATAAAGGAACAACCATGCGCACGCTTATCTACAGCAGCCAGACTTACGACCGCGAGAGCTTTCTTGGCGCGCAGATCGCGCCGGACATCGAACTGCATTTCCAGCCCGCGCGATTGACCCTGGACACCGTGGCGCTGGCCGATCAGTACGAGGTGGTCTGCGCCTTCATCAACGACGACCTGAGCGCGCCGGTTCTGGAGCAACTGGCCGCAGGCGGCACACGACTCATCGCCCTGCGCTCGGCCGGCTTCAATCACGTCGACCTCGACGCTGCCAAGCGCCTGGGCCTTAGCGTCGTGAGGGTTCCGGCCTACTCGCCCCATGCCGTGGCCGAACATGCCGTGGCGTTGATCCTGTCGCTGAACCGCCATCTGCACCGCGCCTACAACCGCACCCGCGACGGCGATTTCAGCCTGCACGGCCTGACCGGTTTCGATCTGGTCGGCAAGACCGTCGGCGTGGTTGGCACCGGGCAGATCGGGGCAACGTTCGCGCGGATCATGGCCGGCTTCGGCTGCCAACTGCTGGCCTACGATCCGTACCCGAACCCGCTGGTCGAAGCACTGGGCGCCCGCTATCTGCCCCTCGACGAACTGCTCGCCGAAGCGCAGATCATCAGCCTGCACTGCCCGCTCAACGAGCACACCCGGCACCTGATCAACCCCGACTCGCTGTCGCGCATGCAGCACGGCGCGATGCTGATCAATACCGGGCGCGGCGCGCTGGTGAACACGCCGGCGCTGATCGACGCGCTGAAGAGCGGCCAGCTCGGCTACCTCGGGCTGGACGTCTATGAAGAGGAAGCGCAGCTGTTTTTCGAAGACCGCTCGGACCTGCCGCTGCAGGACGATGTACTGGCGCGACTGCTGACATTCCCCAATGTGGTGATCACCGCCCATCAGGCGTTTCTGACCAAAGAAGCCCTCGGCGCCATCGCCCAGACTACGCTGGATAACATCACCGGTTGGGCGGCGGGCAGCCCGCAGAATCTGGTGCAGTGAGCGCGTTCTCTGCCGATCCCGGGCCGGTCGGCAGCGAGAATCCCCTCTCTAAAGTGTTAGCATGCGCGCCTATTTGGAGACCCCCATGGCCGAACACGATTTCCGTTACAGCATGCTCACCCCGCAACACACCCTGATCGAATGCCGCAGCCTGGCCGTCGGTCGCTACCAGGTCACCGGCAACGGCGGCTCGATCAAGCCCGACGACGTGCTGCTGGTCACCGTCAAAGGCAGCAAAGAGCTGTTCATGCGCTTGAACGTCGAAAAAGTCCGTCACCTGATCAACCCGACCGGTCAGTGGGTCGCCGTTGCCAATGGCCCGGCGTTCACCGAGTTGGCGATCCATCAGTGGAAAGTGAACTGCAACGACTGCGGCAAAGAGCGCGACATCGAATTCATGGTCGACGGCAAAGACGGCAAAAAAGCCCTCAAGCCTGCTGCCACCGCACGCATCGAGGAACTGGGCTGGAAGGTCGTCGGCGAGAACCACCTCTGCCCTGCCTGCGCGAAGAAAGCGGCATGAAACCGCTTTTGCTGACACTGCTGGCGGCCACGCTGCTGGCGGGATGCGCCACCGAAACCCCCGCGCTCAAACAAGACCACGGCTACGTGCTGGAATGGATCGGTGAACGGCCGTTGATCGACAACAGCCACCTGACCATGACCCTGGGCAACGACGGCCGCGCCTACGGCAACGCCGGCTGCAACCACTGGTTCGCGTCGTACCAGTTGCAGGGCAATACGATTACCTTCGGCCCGGTCGGCAGCACCCGCAAAATGTGCGCGCCGGCGCTGATGGAACAGGAACACCGGTTCCTCGAAGCGATGGGCAAAGTGCAGCGGTGGGATGTGTCGCCCATCGAGCAATTGCGGTTGTGGCCGGCGCAGGGCAAACCGTTGCGGTTCTGGCTGGAAGAGGACTGACTGCCTTAGTCCACGTAAATCGCCACCCTGCGCCGCAACAACTGCTTGCCCTCTGAGCGCGACCTGGCGGCAGGTCGCGCTCGCTAGCGTAGCCACTCCGCCGGAGCGCTTGCATGTGGAGTGGTCCACTGCTCATATAGGCGGGTGCCACAGGCCGCTCAAGCAGCCCGCGCTTTCGCCGATAGCCCTTACACCATCGCCCTTACACCGCTGCCCCTCTCTTTCATGCACGACTGGCTGTGCGTACCCGAGAGTCCGGATCTGAACCCTGGAGCCCACTTGATCAGTATTTTGTCATCGCGCCTTGAGCGGGTTCGACGCTTTGCCCGCACTCGACGAGGCAAGCCGGCTCGTTACGCGGGCGCACTTCTGATCGTTACGCTGTGCTGCGTGCTTCGCTCCACGCTTCCCTTTACCGCCCTGCCCTACCTGTTTTTCATTCCCGGATTGATGTTCATCGGCTTTTGCTTCGGGATCGGGCCATCCGCGTTTGGTTGCGTGCTGGCGGTTCTGGCTGCGCAATATTTCTTCATCGGCGAGATCGGTTTCAACGATGGCTTTTCGGCCTGGGCCAGCAGCGCGAGCTTCGCATTGGTGACCTTCGGCATGTCAGTCATCTGCGCCTTGTTCCAGAAGAGTCTGAACGCGCTCTCCGATTTAAATGAGCGTCTGGAGCATGAGGTCGAGCGCCGCACCCTGGAACGGGATGGCATATGGAATATCTCCCCTGACCTGATTTGCATGCTGTCCGAACGTGGCGAAGTCGTAGCGATGAATCCATCCTGGCCACTCGCGACGGGATACGCTGAACATGCACTCAAAGACGGGGCATTTTTCAGCTTTATCTCTCCTTCGCAGTTGTCCGATGCCGTGGGCAGGCTGAGCGAGGTGCCGGTCGCTGAACTCGACAGCCAGGGCCCGCGCAGCAATGGAACGCCGCTGCATCTGAACTGGCGAATTGCACGCCGCGGGAGGTATTACTTCGCAGTAGCCCGAGACATCTCCGTTCAAAAGGAACGCGAGGAGGCCTTCGAAGAGGTCAGATCGCAATTACAGCAAAGTCAAAAAATGGAAGCGGTCGGCCAGCTGACGGGCGGTCTGGCGCACGACTTCAATAACCTGCTGACGGTGATCACCAGTAGCCTGGACATGCTTGAACAACGGCTTGCTCAAGGTAAGCACGGCGAACTTCCACGGTACGTTGGTCTGGCACGCAATGCATCCGATCGCGCCGCATCTCTCACCCATCGTCTGCTGGCCTACGCCAGGCGTCAGACACTGGCAAGTACGGTAATCGATCCGGCAGTGTTGGTTGAGGAAATGAAGGATCTGATCAGCAGAACGCTTACCCCTCGTATAGAACTGGAGGTACTGGCGGCCAGGAACGCGGTGCTGTGCTTTTGCGACGCGCATCAGTTGGAAAATGCGCTGCTGAACCTGTGCATCAATGCACGCGACGCCATGCCCCAAGGGGGCCGGCTACAGATTGAGGTCACCTCCGTGCGCATCGAGCCGGCGCAAGCCACCGGGACGCTCAGCGCAGGTGGATATGCACGCTTCAGCGTCAGCGATACCGGAACCGGTATGCCGCGCAGCGTGCTCGAGCGCGCATTTGATCCGTTCTTCACGACCAAACCCCTAGGTTCCGGCACTGGCCTGGGCCTATCGATGGTGCATGGCTTTGCCCGACAGTCATCCGGGGACGTGCAGATTGAGTCCCAGGTGGGCACAGGCACTACGGTGAACCTGTTTCTGCCCTTGCATCAAGGTGCGGCATCGGCACCCGGCCTTGTCTCGCCAGCGGCGGCGGAGGACAAGGCTCACACGCCGTGCGGATCCATATTGGTGGTCGACGATGAAGACGCCATCCGCGATCTGATAAGCGAAACATTGCTGGATATGGGCTATCAGGTCGCCAAGGCATCAACCGCTGCTCAAGCGCTACAGCAGCTCGAGCGACTGCCTGAGGTGAGTTTGCTCATCACCGATATCGGCCTGACGGGCGGCATGAGTGGCGATGAGTTAGCCGTAGCCGCGCTGGATGCGAGGCCGACGCTCAAAGTCTTGTTCATCTCCGGTTTCGCCGAAAACAGCATCCCCGCGATCGCCTTGAAAAGCGGCCAGACTGAATTGCTGCTCAAACCTTTCGCGATGAAACATCTCAAGGTGCTGACTCAGCAATTACTGACGCCGGGCTGAAAGCGCCCGCCTTTAGCGCCTGCGAGCAGTCATCTGGTCGCCGGCAACGGCTGAAACTCGCCGCGCTCCAGGTTTTGCACCTTATTGCCCATGGCGTCAGTGGCGTTGAGATCCGCGCCTTTGGCTGCCAGTGCGTCAAGAACATCCTTGCGATGGAACAGCGCCGCGTACATGGCGGCGGTCTGACCCGCGTTATTGCGTTGATCGGGCGCGCAATTAGCGTCGACCAGTTGCCGAGCGATGCTCAGTTCGCCTTTGAAGATTGCCCCCATCAACGCCGTGTTGCCCCGCAGATCCTTGGCGCAGGGATCAGCGCCGGCGTTCAGCAGTTGGGTCACGGTCGATTGTTGGCCGTGGTACGCGGCGAGAATCAGGGCGGTATAGCCTTTTTCGTCCTGCACGTTCAGGTCAAACTTTGCGTTGATGAATTCGGTGAGCATGTCCTGGCGGCCGTCTCGGGCGGCCTGGAAAAACAGCTCCCGAAGTTGCGCCTGGGTGTCGCCGGCAGTGTCGGCACCGTTGCCGCTATCGGATGGGCTGGCTTGGGCCACGCCCGCCGCCAGACACAGCAGCAACGCATAAAAGGTTGTGCGCATGTGATGTCCTCCAGAAACCCCGACCCACCGTGCAAACGGGTCGGGGTGGTCGGTCAGTCCTGCAGTGCCGCGGCCAGTTGCTTGACCTTGGCCAGATCGCCATTGGCAACCTTGGTCACGCCGGTGCCGTATTCCGGATCTGCCTTATAGAGAAACGACAGCATGATGTTCTTGCTCTCGGTATCGGTGGTCGCCAGGGATTCACCAAAACTCTGAATCAGGTCCTTGCGGTCCTTCTCGCTGTAGGAACGATACAAGTCGCCCGCCTGCTTGAAGTTTTGCTCTTTCTGGATCTTGGCTTGCTGTGTGCTGCCGGACAGTGGCAGTTGGCTGTAGCGCGCCTCTTCAGCCGCTGGACGCGGATTGAGTCGGCTTGGCTCGTAGTTCACGCCAGTCGTGGTGTGCCCGGTATTGAGGGGGCCGTCCTGGTTGCCGTTGTTGACCTTGACCCGTGGCGCGTTGATCGGAAGGCTCAACACGTTAGGCCCCACGCGATAGAGCTGGGTGTCCGCGTAGGAAAATACCCGGCCTTGCAGCAGGCGGTCTTCCGAAGGCTCGATACCCGGCACGACGTTGGCCGGCGCCATGGCGACCTGCTCGGTCTCCTGGAAGAAGTTGTCCACGTTCTTGTTCAAGACCATCTGGCCGATTTTACGCTCGGGGATATTCGGCCAGATTTTGGTGGCGTCCAGCGGGTCGAAGTCGAACTTCGCCAAGTCCTCAGGCTTGACCACCTGGACGTACAGGTCCCACTTCGGGAAGTCGCCTTTGTTGATGGCGCCCACCAGATCGTGGGTCAGGTGGCTGTAGTCCTTGGACTGCACTTCAGCAACCTGCTTGGGATCGAGGTTCTTGAGGCCCTGCAGGCTCTTCCAGTGAAACTTCACATAGTTGACTTCGCCCTTGGCGTTCACCAGTTTGTAGGCATGCACGCCGTTGCCATCCATAGTGCGATAGCTGGCGGGTGTGCCTTCGTTGGAGTACAGCAAGGTCAACGTGCGCGTGGCTTCCGGGACGTGGGAGAAGAAATCGAAACGTCGCGAATCGTCATCCAGATTAGTGCGCGGGTCAGGCTTGAAGGCGTGGACCATATCCGGGAACTTGATCGCGTCGCGGATAAAGAACGTCGGGAAGTTGTTACCCACCAGGTCCCAATTGCCGTCGGCCGTGTAGAACTTGGTGGCAAAGCCGCGCGGGTCACGCAGGGTTTCAGGGGAGTTATTGCCGTGGACAACGGCGGAGAACCGCACGAAAACCGGGGTGTGCTCGCCTTTGCGGAAGACCGTGGCCTTGCTCAGATCGGAGGCGTCGTCGGATGCAACGAATTCGCCATGCACGCCGGTGCCGCGAGCATGCACGACACGCTCCGGAATGCGTTCACGGTCAAAGCGCTGAAGTTTTTGCAGCAACTGCACATCTTGCAGCAGGACCGGACCGTTTGGGCCGGCAGTCTGGGAGTTCTGGTTATCGCCAACGGCGGCGCCGTTGTCGCGGGTCAGGGTGTCAGCGTACGCTGCAGAACTGACCATCAGGCTCGCGCCAATCAGGCTGGCTGCGATAGGGGATCGGGGTAAGTACATCTCGGTCTCTCTCTCTGTTTTTGGTTGTTCTGAGAGTGAAAGCCTACGGCCAGAGCCCGCGATTGCTGAATTAGTTCTGTCTATGTGCTTGATACATTTAAAGATATTGACGTGCTGACGACAATGGCCGGCCCGATCAGCACAGTATTCGTTGTCGTTCCAGGTGTAACGTCAGCCCGTGGGCACCGCCATCCTGTGCCGCAACAACCGCTTGCCCCCCTGCGCGCTGAGCTCGACATAGTGATAAGTCGCGCAGGAAATCGTCACGACCACCGCCAGAATCAGCCGTGCCGTCAGGTCGTTCAGCCAGGCATGCTCACGGATATCACCCAGCATCGGCGCGGCTTCAAAGCCGGTTTTTTCTCTGCAGCCAGATCGCGGCTCGACGTGAGTTCCACGGGAATGGAAGGATGTCGCTCGTGGTGCATCGACGCTCTCGATAAGCGCCGCAACAGGGCATCAGAAAACCGAAACCACGTATTAAAGGGAGTTGATTCACCGGTACGGATAAACCGGCGAATCACAGACAATCAGGCGGGTACACCCAGCACGACGTGAGATGCCTTGATCACGGCCGTGGCACTGACACCAGGCTTAAGTCCCAGCTCGTCGACCGCTTCGCGGGTGACAATGGAAAACACTTCCGTGCCTCCCGACAATTGAACAACCACTTCGGAGTTGACCGAACCCTCGCTGACTCGGCTGACCTTCCCTTCCAGGCAGTTACGCGCTGAAAGGCGAATATCGCTGGACTCAGTCATTAGCATTACCCAAGGTGCCTTTATCAGCGCAATGGCTTCCTTGCCGACTGCAATACCCAAGCTCTTGATGCTTGCCAAAGTGACCACGGCCACTAATGTTTCGCCGCCGGCGAGGGTCAGCACCACTTCAGCATTGACGGTGCCGTTGTGAACCTCACTGACCGTACCCTTGAAAACGTTGCGTGCACTGACCTTCATTGACCGATTACCTATTTATCGAGGAGAACTTAAAAGTTACTCGCCATCATCAGGAAGCGCGTTGGGTGAATGCAACCACAACGCTCAAGAATCACGCCTGGATATATACCCAAGCCGTCAATCCCGATGCCAATGCCACCGACACCCTTTTGTAATCCGCAACCTCATAGGCGTCAGCAGCCGCAAGCTCCTGCTCTGTAATCTGGAATACGGTCCCCGCAACTTGGTCCTCGACATCACTGGGCGCGATGATCGGATGGTGAGTCTTACCGCTTGCCGCCAGCACTTCGGCGTCAGTGATTTCGACCCATGATTGTGAATAGCCGAGCATATGGTCGGCATCGCCGACCAGTTCACGACCAAAATTCGCAAGCTGTACCGCTTTGTCTTGCAGCGTGCCGTAGGAAAATAGAAGTACGGGACGTGCGATGGAATCGTTCATTGAGCTCTCTTCGTTGGACATAAATAGTTAAGGCTGTCGGCGCGGCTATTGATACCCACGCGCCTGGATGTTGAACAGGCTCGCATAGCGCCCGCCGCCAGCCATCAGTTGCACGTGGGTGCCTTGTTCCAGAATCCGGCCCTGATCCAGCACGATGATGTGATCGGCGTTGCGCACGCTGGAGAATCGGTGAGAGATCAGCAACGTCATGCGCCCTTTGGCGTATTCGCGGAAGTGCTCGAACACGGCAGCCTCGGCCCCGGCGTCGAGGGCCGCCGTCGGTTCGTCCAGAATCAGCAGATCAGCCTCACGGCGCATGTAGGCCCGCGACAGCGCCAGCTTTTGCCATTGCCCACCGGACAGTTCCTGCCCACCGGCGAACCAGCGCCCCAACTGCGTGTGATAGCCGTTGCTCAAGCGCTCGATGAAGTCGGCGGCGATCCCTTGGGTGGCCGCATCGCGCCAGCGGTCCTGGTCATCGAACGCGTCGACGTCACCCACCCCAAGGTTTTCGCCGACGGTCATC
This sequence comes from Pseudomonas sp. W2-17, assembly GCF_041060445.1. Lineage (NCBI taxonomy): Bacteria > Pseudomonadati > Pseudomonadota > Gammaproteobacteria > Pseudomonadales > Pseudomonadaceae > Pseudomonas > Pseudomonas sp. W2-17. The sequence continues at coordinate 137,467 of NZ_JAUFNS010000013.1, forward strand.
TGGTAACGGATGTAGTCCTGAAAAATCACCCCGATGCGCTGGTGCAAGGCCTGTTCGTCCCAGTCCTGCAAATCGCTGCCGTCCAGCAGGATCCGGCCTTGGTCAGGCGTATAGAGTCGGGTCAGCAGTTTGATCAATGTGGTTTTACCCGAGCCGTTTTCGCCCACCAGGGCCAGGCTCATGCCGGGCGTCAGGTGCAGGCTGATATCGCTGAGCGTGGGCTGCGCGGCCCCCGGATAGCGGAACCCCAGACCCTCGCAGCGCAGGCCATCGCCCGGGCGTGCGCCGGCCTTCAGCGTGCCGCGTACAGGTGCCACCGTCACCCCGAGGTATTCGTAGAGGTCAGACAGGTACAGGCCGTCCTCGTACAAACCGGCAATCGCGCTGAGGCTGGCGGTGATGGCGACTTGTCCTTGCTTGAACAGCACCAAGTACATCGTCATCTGCCCGAGGGTGGTCTGGCCGCGCACGGTGTCGAGCACCACCCAGGCGTAGGCCACGTAGAACGCGGCAGTGCCCAAAAGCCCGAGGGCAAAGCCCCAGGCGTCGCGTCGCACAGTGAGCCGGCGGTCTTCAGCGTACAGGCGCATGAAATTGTCGCGATAGCGTTGCAGCAACAACGGCGCCATGCCGAACAGCTTCACTTCCTTGGTGTGCGACTCATGGGACAGCAAGGCCTCCAGGTAATTTTGCTGGCGGGTTTCCGGGGCACGACGCTGAAACAGGCGGAAGGCATTACCGGAAAAATGCGTCTCGGCGAAGAACACCGGCAGCGCACCGAGCACCAGGATCAGCAGCGCCCAAGGGGAAAAATGCACCAGCAGCACCGCAAAGCTGACCAGCGAGATCAGGTTTTGCGTCAGCCCCAGGCCTTTGGTGACGAGGCCCAGTGGCCGGGTCGAGGCATCGCGGCGCACGCGCACCAACTTGTCGTAAAAGGCCGAGTCCTCGAACTGCAGCAGCGACAAGGTCTGGGCCTTTTCCAGGATCATCAGGTTGACCTTCTGCCCCAACTGCACCCGCAGCAGCGCCTGTTGCATTGAGAGCGCCCGTTGCGCCGCCGCCAGCAACGCCAACACGCCCGCCTCGGCCAGCACGTAACGCAGGACAGGCCACACCGGCGCCTGGCTGCCATTGCCGTGGATCTGCATCGCGTGAACCACCGCATCGACGATCCGCTGACCGATCCAGGCGGCCAGCGCGGGCAAAATGCCGGCGATCAGCGTCGCCACGATCAAGCCGCCGAACAAAGGGCGGGAAGTGGCCCAGACAAGGCCGACCGCCCTGCTGCTCTGGGTCGAAAATGCAGTCAAACGATTGAACAACGACATTAAAGGCGCAGGCTCCGGGTTGGCGGTGACGAGGGATTGTAGCGGCAAGTTCGGCACGCTTCGCCGGTCTTGTGGGTAGCGATCTGGATAATCAGGGGCGATTCAGGCTTTCCATAGAACTGCAGGCCACTCAATCAGCGCGGTATAACCGTGCAGAGAGACTTGAGCTATGGCGGTATCGGAAGTGGGAACCCGCAGCCAGTGGCCCAGTCCAACTGCACAACAAACCAGGATGGGCAAATGACAGTGTTATCAACCGTTTTAGTGGTGGAAGATGACTGGCTCATTCGCAGTTTGATCCATGAAATCTTAGAGACGGAAGGCTTTGAGGTCTTCACAGCAGAGACAGGCGACGACGCTTGGGACTGGTTGTGCGAGACCTCGGGAGGGGCAGATCTCATCCTGTCCGACATCCATATGCCGGGCGGTCTGAGCGGTATCGGGCTGGCCAATCGGGTGCAAGCGCATTGGCCGCGCATCCCTGTGATCCTGTCCTCCGGGGGACGGGGGCAACAAATCCTGGAGTCTGGATATGCGCCACTGTTCATCCCTAAACCCTGGCATTCCCAAGACATAGGCACCATTTGTCGGCGCGCATTAGCCTTGGCAATTAACCGAGAGTGATCCTGCCGATCCCATGGGGGGCAGATGATCAGGCGGGAATGATCGAGATCTTGCCGTTTCGCTCCAGGATCGCGTACTTGATCTGCTCCACTCGTTCGAAACCCTGCTCAATTCTTGCGGCCTCCAGGATGTCGTCTTCCTGAATACGGGCCTCGTGCATGCGATGGCGCAGGAACGCGCCGTTCTCAACGATGATCGTCGGGCCCCCATCGATCAGCTTGGCCAAGCGTTTGGAGCGTCGTTTGACGAGGGAAAGCCCGATATCGATCACCATCAACGTCACAATGACCAGAACCGCATTGGTCACGGAGAAGTCATCGCCCAGCAGCGCTTGCTGGGTCGCTTCGCCAATGACCATCAGCAGCACGAAATCAAACGACGTCAGCTCCCCCAATGATCGTCGGCCAGAAATCTTGAAAAGCACCATCAGTGCCAGATAAATCGCGCCCGCGCGTAGTACGGCATCCATTGAGCACCTATGGGTAAATGAACTGAGTGACTGGAATGTGGCCGCCGCCTACGACACTGATCTGACTTTTGAACAGCCCAATGCCGTCGCTGCGCCATGAGATGAAGAGCGTGACGTGACCGCTCTTGTCGGTGGGGAAATTAAGACTCAAACCTTCGGGACTGCCCATGGAGCTGACCGGCTGCGGCTGAATAGACTCGATGCTGAAGCCATCCAGCATCGGCTTGCTGATCGACAGAGTGACCTCTTTGCCCGGCTGCCCAGTGGCCTGAACGATCATCGGATTGGTCCCGCCAGCACGGTGGAAACGCTCGTACTGCACCGTGAGATCACCCTGCTCACTCACCGATTCGAGCGTGCTGAGCGGGCCTCTGGAAAACAAACCAAGCAATGTCAGGATGACAACCGCCAGCAGCACAAACCAGCCAACCCTCTGGAACCGCCAGACTTTGCGCTGCAACGCAATGTCCTCGGCCACGGGGTGTTCACGGTCCTGCATTTCTTGTTCTAGGAGGCTCATACGCATCACTCGTCGGGACTAGCGATGTGACTGCTGTGATCTGTGGGAAGTTCTGGTGGGGTAAGCGTCGGCTACTGATTCCTCAGCATGCGGCTAAAACCGGACAAAAGCAGCCGCTCGCCCCCCACACGACCATGGACACCTCAAACAAAAAATGAACAACGCCCGGCAACAGTCAATGACACGCACCGGGCGATTCCCGTTCACACCACCTTCAGCACGATTTTGCCGATATGGTCGCCCTGTTCCATTCGCTGATGCGCCTGTGCTGCGTCGGCAAGAGGGAAAACACGGTCAATGATCGGCAGGCATTCGCCTTGACTGAGCAACGGCCAGACATTGGCCAGTACGGCGCGTGCGATCTCGGCTTTTTCCTCCGCGCTACGCGAACGCATCATCGACCCTGTCACCGAGCCCTGCTTTTCCATCAACGCCAGCAGATTGAAGTCCTTGACGGAGCTGCCGCCCAGAAAGCCGATAATGACCAGTCGACCGCGTCGTGCGAGTGACGCCACGTTGTTCTCGAAGTAGCTCCCGCCCATGATGTCGAGAATCACGTCCACGCCCTTCTCGTGGGTTTGCCGGGCGATCTCCTGAGCGAAGTCCACCTCGCGGTAGTTGATCGCCTCGCCACCCAGCGCGCGGATTCGGTCGCACTTTTCCTGGCTGCCGGCCGTTGCAAAAGCCTTGATCCCCAAGGCTTTGCACAGCATGAGCGCGGTCGTGCCGATGCCGCTGGTGCCGCCATGGATCAATACGGTGCAGCCCTTTTGTGCACGGCCCAGCTCGAAAAGGTTGGCCCACACGGTAAAGAATGTTTCCGGAATGGCCGCGGCCTGAATCATGTCCACGCCGTCGGGGACCGGTAATGATTGGGTGGCCGCCACAACGCAGTATTCGGCGTAACCGCCGCCATTGGTCAGCGCACATACGTTGTCGCCCAGCTTGAAGTTGGCCACTTTTGCGCCAACCCCAACGACCTCACCGGCCACTTCCAACCCGGGCACAGGGGTCATGCCGGGTTTCATCGGGTATTTGCCCGAACGCTGTATGACATCAGGACGATTGATGCCGGCGGCGTGAACCCGGATCAGCAACTCGTGATCCCCCGGCGTTGGCACATCGGCCTGCATTATCTTTAATACGTCGGGGCCACCGGGTTCAGTGATCTCGATGTAGTTCATACGGTTTGGCACATTCATGGGACACCTTTTGTTGAGAGGCTAATTGTTGAGAGTGCTAAAGACTCTGAAAGCTGAACGTCCAAGACATTCAGCCTGTTTAGCGGCCCATCGAATTAACCCTCGACGGTAAACCTCAGTCCGGCTTTTTCAGTCAGGCGCTTGAGCAACGCCTCATTCAACGCCGCCGCGGGCGTCCAGCAACCGCCCGGGGTCTCCTCTCGTGTCACATCGAACGCCAGCGCCATCGCTGACTCGGCCAACATCTTGGAGGTCGACAGGTAGCCCGGATCCTCGTCGCAACTCACGGATGCCTTGAGCACCTGACCGTCTGCCAGTTCTGCGATGAACAACACATCATAAAAGCCTGCATCAAGCTCCTTCTGTGTCGGCCCTTGCCCCGGTTGCGGATGACCGCCCTCATTAAAGGAGAAACCCGCCAGGCCAAGCTCATCGTCTTCGCTCGGTTGCGCATTGAGCATCAGCATTTCGTCGTACTGAAACGACGTGCCCCACAGGTGCCCTTCCAGCAAGTTTGTGCGATGCACCGCCTTGGAATTGATGCCGGACATGATGAAAGGGCCGACCCAGCTCTGAGCCAGTTCATCCCGGTAGGGGGTCTGATCATCAGGTTGCTCAACACCTTTGAATCCCGGTGTGTAGGCAAATGGATCGGCCACCAGTGCGCCAAGCGCAGGATCCTGCGCTGCCGCTGCAACCACAGCATCGACACTCAGGAACGTGCCACCGGACAGCACGCCTTGCATGCTGCGCACCCGGCCCCTGATCCGAGGCGCGTAGCGAGCGAACTTCTTCATCACCTGCTGCTGGGTGAACCATACGCCGAGGTCGAACGGCACCGAATCGAAACCACAGGAGAACACCAGTCGCGCGCCCGATGCCTGGGCCTGGGCCTGATGGCTGCCGATCATTTGGGCAATCCAGGGGATCTCCCCCGAGAGGTCGACGTAGTCCGTCCCCGACTCGGCGCAGGCTGCCACCAAGTCCGAGCCATAGACCGAAAACGGCCCTGCGGTGGTGATCACGACCCGGGTCGCGGCAACCATGTCGCGCACGGACGCCCGGTCCTGGGCATCGGCCACGATCAGCGGCAGCGCTGCGGCGTCTGCCCAACTGTCCCGGATGGCTTGCAGCTTGCTCAAGCTGCGACCGGCAATGGCCCATTTGACAGGGCCGTCCACGCCGTATTGAGTGAAGAAGTATTCAGCGACCAGCCGGCCGGTGTACCCCGTGGCGCCAAAAATGATTACATCGAATGTTTGTTTACTCATGGAAAAGATGATTCCTGAAAGCGCCGCGAAGCAAAGGCGACACTCTAGCCATCCTGCCTACAAATGATTAGATGGTATGGTTGGAATAGACCTATAACCGCAGAGCATCAATCGTGCGCGACAACGTCACCGATCTCTTGGCCCTCCTGCGGGTCGCCCGTGAAGGCAGTTTTACCAAAGCGGCGGCGCAGCTTGGTGTTTCCCAGCCTGCGCTGAGCCGCACCATCACCAAACTGGAATCGCGCCTGGGTGTGCAATTGCTGACACGCAGTACCCGCAGCGTCGCGCCGACCGAAGCAGGCGCGCGGCTGATCGACAGCATCGGGCCGCATTTTGACGGGATCGAGTCAGGGCTCAACGAGCTGAGCGAACTCAGCGGCACGCCGGCGGGTAGCCTGCGCATCACCTCCATGGAGCACGCAACCCAGCTAGTCCTTGCCCCGGCTGCGCTGCAATTGATGACCGACTATCCGGGCATCAAGGTTGAAATCAACGACAGCTACGCATTGGTCGACATCGTCGCAGAGCGCTTCGATGCCGGTATCCGCCTGGGGGCGCAGCTGGCTCAGGACATGATCAGCATGCCCATCGGCCGGGATTTTCGCCTGGCATTGGTGGCCGCCCCCGCCTATCTGGAACACCGCGCTAAACCACTGACGCCACAGGATCTGACCGAGCACGCCTGTATCAACCTGCGCCAGCCCACCTCGGGAGGATTGTGGGGTTGGCCTTTCGCAAAAAACGGGAGAGAAATCAAAGTACGCGCCGACGGGCATCTGGTGAGTAACAACATCTGGCTCATGCGCGATTTTGTCAGGGCGGGCGCCGGACTGGGCTACTTCCCGGAGCATCTGGTCGAGCAGGATCTGGCACAAGGTCGCCTGGTGCGGCTGATGGAGGACTGGACTGGCACCGTCACCGGGTATCACCTCTACTACCCAAGCCGGCGCCAACACAAACCGGCTTTTCGACTGCTTCTGGATGCATTGCGTGATCAGTCAGGGCGCTGAGTGTCTTCTTCTGGCCGATAGCGGTCGATCCCACAGTGCGTTTTGGCCAAATGCAATCATATGAGCCAACTCTCAGCCCAAAACCTCCATCAAATAATCGACAAAACACCGCAGTTTCGGGGTCATGCGCCGGTCCGCCGCGTATAGCAGATGGATAGGGCGGATGGGGCCTTCGTATCCAGGAAGTATCTGAATCAATAGGCCCGATTCGAGGTCAGCCGCAACAGCCTGCTCGTAACTAATCAAGATGCCGAAACCGTCGAGCGCGGCACTGCGCAGGGCTTCCCAGTCATTGACTTGCAACCGACCTTTCACCGGTACCTCGATGACGCGGCCATCTTGCCGGAAATGCCAAATGCGACTGAGATCGGACACCCAAGGTGCGAAACCCAGGCATTCGTGGCGAGTAAGATCCGTCGGTAATTGCGGTATTCCGTGGGTGAGCAGGTAAGCCGGCGATGCACACGCCACAAGACGGTATGTACGAAGCGGCCGCGCAACCAGCGCAAGGTTCGTTTGCAGTGGACCTAGCCGCACGACAGCCTCGTAGCCTTCCTCCATCGGATCGATCAAGCGATCAGACAATGTCAGCTCAACGTCAACTTGGGCATAGCGATTGAGGAACTGTGTGACCACCGGCAGCAGCGTATGACGCCCGAACGTAACGGGGGCGTTAATGCATAGACGACCATGGGGCTCGGCGTGTGAAGCCTGCGCCAGCCTGTCGGCGACCTGTACTTCGGCAAGCACCGATTGGCATTGCTCCAGATAAAGCCTGCCAAACACCGTCAAGCTTTGCTTGCGGGTAGTCCGATTCAATAATCGGGTTTCAACACGTTGCTCTAGCGCTTCGATATGTTTGGCGACCATTTGAGGCGACATACCGAGCTTTTCAGCCGCCGCCGCGAAGGACCCGGAGCGAACCGTTTGGGCGAACACTGTCATGCTGGTCAGTCGATCAAGCATTGCCAACCACCAGTTGTTAAAAAAATTACTCTATACCCATTTATCCAGCCGGCGACGGCAATTATCTTCGTCTTGTGTCCTTGACCCGGCTAGATGCAGGCTCAGGCGCGAATCACCAACACGGCCACAAACGGAGGAATGCATGTCTATATTTATCGCTCGTATGGAACATCCCGAAGGACCAGTTTGGAACACCTACGTGATTGAGCACATCGAGTATTTGAAAGCTTTGATAGAGGAAGGCCATTTGTTGGCGTCCGGTCCAGTGAAAGGTTCGCCGCTAAGGGCCGGATTCCTTATTTTTAAAGCCGATTCAAAACTGGAAGTACAGGCCATGATTGATGAGGATCCATTTGCCCGCGAGCACATCATCAGCGCGCTGACCATTGAACAGTGGGACCCGTTATTCGGTTTGTTTGCCGAAGAATCGTCCAAACAATTGCCTTCTATCTTGGCGAATGCGACTTGACAGGTAATTTCGGCTCGACATCGTCCGCCTGCTTATGACGACGCCGAAGCAGGGTTTTGCCGGTCTTGAGTTATTGAGGTGCAGCATGGTTTATGAACTCACGACAATCAGTTGTTCACCGCTCACAGAGGGTGCGGTCGCTCTCGCTGCGTGCGACTGGATGGCACAAGGGCCTGGCCGGTTACTGGGTGTCTGGCGCTCTGAAATTGGCGACCTGTTCCAGGTCAAACTGTTGCGCGGTTTCGAGACATCAAATGCACTCCAAGAAGAACGTCGCCGCGCGCTGATGGCCGTGGCACCCTTCGGGATCACCGATGCCACGATAAAGGTGCACATCGAAAGTTATAAGCGCTTTCCATTCCTGGCGGAGATCGAGCCGGCAACGTTTGGCCGCTTTTATGAATTCAGAACGTACTTTCTGAAGCCGGGAGGATTAGCACCGACGATGGCCAGTTGGCAGGAGACTATTGCCCCCGCGCGTGAATACACCTCACATCTGGTGACCAACCTGTACGCCTTAGACGGGCCGCCACGCATAACACACATCTGGGGATTTTCCAGCCTTGAAGAGCGGAGTGCGCTCAGAGCACATCACTACGCTGCTGGGTTGTGGCCGCCTAAGGGCGCACCTCAGCAGATCGCAAGAGCGACGACGATGATCTGTGTGCCGGAGGATTATTCGCCCTTGCGGTAAGCAGGTATCGGACAAACACATGATGGTCTGCGGCAAGTAGGGTTAGAAAGTTTGGTCCACAAGTGATCACGCCTCGGTGTAGCCAGCTTGTTAGCTGTCTATGGTGAGCGGCAGCAAACGACCCAAAGCGGACAGTCGCGACTGAGGAATCTGAGCCGAAAGCAGCCTCGCGTCCTTCGGGGCGATTGCGTTCACCATCGGCAAATACGGCTTTGGCTCTCTGTTCTCCGTCGGCAAGCTGATGGCATGCGTCTACCTCACCTGCGTGGTGTTTGTCATCTGCGTGCTAGAACCGATCTGCCGTTACAGCGGTTTCAACCTGTGGAAATTTTTGCGCTTCATCAAGTAGAACTGTTCACCGCGCTTGGCACCGGTTCCTCGGACTCGGTGCTGCCGCAGATGATCTCGATCCGCCTCCGCCTGCACCATCAGGGCCGCCTCTTTCGTGAGCATAAGAGTCCGACATCAACAAGCTGACTAGCCGCTGACGGCGTTTAAGTGCAATGACCTCCAGAGAAATTGTTATCCGGAGGCTGTTGTGCAACGGCAGAGTTTAAGCGTGCTGCTCAAGGTTTCTCCTGTATGGTGAGTGGCTGCATCTGCTGACGGGGACGTAAGTCCGCGACCCTCTAACAGTTCGGATGCATTCACGTCCTCATACCGCACCTTTGCGGCAACCTCGCATACCCTGCGCGTCCACCATTTTCTCACCTGCCCTAGCCTCTTGCTGCGTATGGGGCGCTTATCAAAAGTCTTCAATCTCCATGCTATCGCGCCGTGCGCAGCGTCTTGCTGCTCCCGAATGAAACACTATTGGAGTGGCAAAATGACTGGGCACATGCAAGGCGCTGGCATTGACACCGCCCTGGAAGCTGCGCTCGCGGGCTGCGCGCAGGAGCCGATCCGAGTTCCCGGCGCAATTCAACCGCATGGCGTGCTCATGGCACTCTCCGGCGATCCTCTTTGCATCCAGCAGATCAGCGAAAACTGTGTGCTCGCTTTAGGGGTCGAAAGCGGCCATCTGCTAGGGCAGCGGCTGTCTGCGCTTTTATCCCAGGACCAGGTGCTGCTCATTTCTCAGTTCTGCACCAACCCTCCCGGGGTTGAGAGCGATCCGATGCGTCTGACCATCGGCTCCACAGATTTCAGCGCATCAATGCACATGCGCGACGGGATGTTGATCATCGAGCTGGAACCGTTTGTCGAGCCGTTGTGGGAGCAATCCAGAATCATCACCCGGGTGCTGCGGAACCTTCAGGCGGCAACAACACTGGAGACGTTATTCGACATCAGCGTCCATGAAATACAGGCCTTGGTAGGCCACGACAGGGTGATGATTTATCGCTTCGAGCCAGAGGGGCACGGGAAAGTCGTGGCCGAGGCGCTCACTGGCAGCCTGCCTAGCTACAGCGGCCTGAATTTTCCGGGATCTGACATCCCGGCTCAAGCGCGCGAGCTCTATCGTCTGAATTGGATCAGGGTGATACCCGACGCGGAATACGCGCCCGTGCGAATCGTGCCAGAACTGCGGCCTGACACGGGGCTCCCGCTCGATCTGGGCTTTTCGTCACTGCGCAGCGTGTCCCCGGTCCACTGCGAATACCTCAAGAATATGGGCGTGCGATCATCGATGAGTATTTCCTTGCTCGATGACGGGAAGCTCTGGGGATTGATCGCCTGCGGCCACCCCAGTCCACTGCTGGTCGCACGCGAATACCGCGACGCCTGCGTGCTCATAGGGCAACTTCTATCGGCGAAAATCTCCGCCATCGTGGCCACTCAATTGCAGCACGAGCGTGAGGACAAAGTTGTGCTGGTCGCCCAGCTGGCTGAGGCCATGGGCAGGGCCGACCGTGAAATCCTCCTTGGTCTGGTGAGCCGTCCCGAGGAGCTGCAAGCGTTGACCATGGCAAATGGCGCGGCCGTGCTGACGGAAGATCGTCTGCACCTGTTCGGCCACTGCCCGACGCAGGAACAGGTGCGCGAGCTGTACCTGTGGATCAGGGACACGGGGCTCAAGACCCAGAAGCTCAAGGAACGCGCCGTTGGGCTACAAGGTCTGGGCATTTTCCACACTCACTCACTGCAACAGGATTACCCTGCGGCCAGCGCCTACTGCGATGTGGCCAGCGGTGTTATCGCGTTCATTCTTCCGAAGCCGGTCGACAACATGGTGCTGTGGTTTCGGCAGCAGCTCACCTCGACCATGAACTGGAGTGGTAATCCGGCCCAGCACGCAACCCTTGGCACGGCGGGGTCTGCAGCCCACCGCCTGCACCCGCGGCAGTCGTTTGGATTGTGGGAGCAGCAGGTCACCGGAATTGCGAGCCCCTGGTCTCGCGGTGATCTGTACGCGGCCGAAGACATCCGTCGCTCGGCGCTGGAACTCGATCTTGAGCGCCAAGTGTTGCGCGAGCAGGAGGCAGTACGTCTGCGTGATGAGCTGGTTGCCGTCGTGTCCCATGACCTGCGCAGTCCCATGTCCATCATCATCATGCAATGCGGAATGATGCAGCGCTGGGCCGGCAGTGACGCGGCCGTCGAGAATCGCCATATCCACCGCGCGTTAAGCACCATTGAAAAAGCCACCACGCGAATGAACAGCCTGCTGGAAGATTTGCTGGACACCGCCAAGATAGAGTCCGGCCGGTACCAGATGGCCTGCGTGCCATTGAATGTGACAAGCCTGCTTGAAGAGGCCTGCAGCCTGCTGGTGACCTTGACCAGTGAAAAGGACATTGAGCTTAACTGCACTGCCACGCCCGACTTGGTGATCAAGGCCGATCCCGAGCGGATATTTCAGGTGCTGTCGAATCTGGTGGGGAATGCCATCAAGTTCACCCCCCGAGGCGGCAAGATCAGTATCCACGCAACCGGCAGCGAAATAGATGTCGTATTCACTGTCCGGGACAGCGGCGTCGGCATCAGCGCAGAAGACCTCCCTCATATATTCCAGCGCTATTGGTCGGTCAGGAAAGGCAATCCCAAGGGTAACGGCCTGGGACTGTATATTTCAGAAGGCATTATCTCGGCTCACGGCGGCCAGTTGTTGGTCGAAAGTCTACCCGGGGAAGGCAGCGCGTTTACCTTTAACCTGCCGGCCCATGATGGGCCTGCGACGATGGGAGAAAACGCTTTTCTCAAACAGAACGACGCCACCGGCCGGCTGGCCCAATCCATTTCCGGCAAGCTGGAGCGTCAGCAACTTGAAGATCGGCAAGCGCGGTTGGGTTTGTTGAACGAGCTCAATCACCGGGTCAAAAATACGCTGGCAACGGTTCAATCCATCGCCACCCTGACCGCTGCTCATTCCGACTCGCTCCCCATATTTCGCAAAAGTTTTGACGCTCGCCTGTTTGCCCTAAGCCGCGCTCACGACGCTATGGCCCGTGCCGAGTGGCTGTCAAGCGACCTGAGTGACCTGATTGCAGGGCTTAAAGAAGCGAACCTCGAGACAAGCAGGATCATCATGACCGGCGACCCTGTGGCCCTTGAGCCCAGAGTGTCGCTGAGCCTTTCCATGGTGTTTCACGAGCTTATGGCAAACGCCCTGCAGCACGGGGCGCTATCAAGGCCCGACGGACGAATCCATTTCACTTCAACGCTGGATATCAACCAGAGCCCGCCGACTTTAACGCTCGACTGGGAGGAGACAGGAGGCCCGAGCATTGAAGTCAGTCATATCAGAGGCTTTGGCTTTCGACTGATTGAGCGCAGCATCGAGCGAGAGCTGAGTGGCAAAGCAGTCGTCCATTTCGCCAAGTCAGGCTTACGTTGGTCAATGTTAATCCCAAGGCTTGGCAGTACCCGGATGTGATTTATGAATGTGAAGTTGCGCTACTCGAGCGGTTCGCCAAAAGTATTTTTGGTCGAGGACGAAACCATGCTCGCGATGCTCATGGAGATCATGCTGGAAGAGTTGGGATACAGCACCGCTTTTCACGCAAGCACGTTGGAGGATGGTGTGGAATACGCCCGCACCGGCAGCTTCGATGTGGCAATTCTGGACATCAACATCATTGGAGGAAACTCGTTTCCAATTGCCGAAGCCCTGGCTCAGCGCGGCATCCCCTTCACTTTCTGTTCCGGTTACGGACGGCTGGGGATTCCTGAGGCTTGGGCAGGGCAGCATTGCGTGGCGAAGCCCTTCAGCGCTGAACAATTAGACGCCGCGCTAACGCTAGTCCTGGGCCAGATATGATCGCGTGCTGCACTGACTACCGGGAAAAGCTGTTCTGATGGACTCCGCCTGTACGGCGGGCTGGCAGCAGAGGTTGCGCTGAGTTTCAGAGTTAAGATCCGTCAGCGCCGTGTCAGGAAGATCTGATAATCCTGCTTTCTAGAGGGGTTACGCCAACTGAGCCTAATCGCACTGTTAAGTAGGCCTTCCCGACCCACCTCACTGCGCTTTGTGCGGCTGCCCAACCGCCGGGCCAAGGAGATCATAAAGGAAGAAGTGGAGATTGGCCTCTTGCTTCTTGCCTTCCATGTGCGCGCGGATTGCGTTTTTCAAATGCCAGTCTCGCATGCGGCGCAGGCCTGCCAGCTGCCGTTTGGAGCGAGTGCTGGTTGACATAGACTCTCCGCTCCTGATGTCCCTCGCCAGCGGTTATTGATATGGATACGTTCATATATCTATGCGAATAGATTTGTATAGGGAGACAGGTGAACTTATATATCTGTATGAATAAGCATGTATCTTTGCGCACGCATTAATATATTCGTCCGAGCAGTTAGCTGGTTTAACACGCACCCTATTTTGTCTGTTGTGTTTGGATATGCCTCACGGAGAAGGACGCACCCCCGGCTAAATCGCTCGACCTCAGGCGATGAGGGACTGGCATCTGGAGATGTTTGCCAAACCAGGACGCTGCGGTTGGTTTCAGAAGCCCGTATTCATCTGATCCTCGCTAAACAGTTAGAGCCCGTTGATACCTCTCCCGGCCGATGAGCGGCCATCATTCCCGCTTTGGTCTGAAAAGAAGTTTGATATGACGCCTGAGGAGGCCTGCCTAACCATATTCCTATATTCCTCGGAATCGAATCAAAAGGAGTTGTCAAAGATGGCCATGACACCCGAGCGCATCTCGATACGCGTCGAATTATTGATTGAATCGATCCGTGGCGGCATGAGAGACGCGTTCGCCGAGCACAATGCTGCGCTGACCATCGACTACGTCGAGCAGGTGTATCGGATGGGCATTATTAATGAAGCGCAATTCACAGCCTTGGTGATTGCCGTAAACGAAGCGGCGGACAACTGGGAGCCAAGTGGCGATGCCAATGGTCTGCCGCTTGAGCACACGCCCGACTCTTAGTGCGGGTATTATGGCCAATCGATGCAGCTCCAGGCTTGGCACTGGGCTGCAGTAGACTCGGGGGTTGCGCAGCTTCCGAAATATCGCCGAGACTAGGTTCAGGTCTTTAGCAAGCCAGATAATATGCAAACGCCAGACGTTAAGCTCGCCCGGGTGACACGCGCCGATATCGACGAGCTTCTGCACGCGAATCGGGAAAGCCGGGACTACCACGGTCGTTGGGTACAGCCATTCACAAGCGCCACAGGGTTCGAGGAGTGGTACTCCGCTCACATCACAGGCGCAAGCGTTGGGCTCGTGGCTCGCGATAGAGAATCGGGTCAGATTGTTGGAGTGACCAACCTGAGCCAGATTTTCTATAAAGGATTTCAGAACGCGTATCTCAGCTACTGGGGCATGGTCTCGTTCGCCGGGACGGGAAGAATGTCCCAGGCGGTGGAACTGACGACGAGGTATGCCTTTGAAGAGTTGGGTCTTCACCGTCTCGAGGCCAATATTCAACCCGAGAATGTGCGTTCAATCGCGCTGGTCAAACGTCTAGGATTTCGGAAAGAGGGCTTCTCCCCGAAATACCTTCAGATCGCCGGGGTCTGGTGCGATCACGAGCGCTGGGCACTTCTGGCCGATGAGCGTTAATCAGCGAGCAGTGCCGTTGAACATCGAAGCTCACTGCCCAATGATCTGCCTCAGCCCTTCCCTTTCAACTCCGTCAGCTTCTGCATCACCCCCGCCGCCGTCTGTTCGCCCATCAACTGCTCCCGCACTTTGCCCTTGTCGTCGATGATGTAGGTCACCGGCAGGGCTTCGCTTTTCGGCAGGTCGTATTGTTCAGCCGGGTCCTGGGCCAGGACGGTGAAGCTGATGCCCAGCGCTTTGCTGGCGCTTTTGAGGTCTTCGCCCTGGAGGTTGTCGAAATTGACACCGAATACGCTGACGTTCTGGCCTTTGACCTGCTCGGACAGGGTGTTGAGTTCAGGGATTTCAGTCCGGCACGGGCCGCACCATTCGGCCCAGTAATTGACCACCAGCCAGTGCTTGTCGACGCGACTGCTGGCGACTTTCTCGCCATTCTGGTCGGTGCCGAGGTCCACGCCACACCCGCTGAGCAACAGACTTCCAATCAGTGCTGCCGCCGCTGCCAATCGCCTTGCCATGATGCTGTTTCCTTCTAGGTGCTCTTTTTTCCAGATACACGCGACGCCGATTGCGCATCGCTCGCCGCGTGTTGCCGGTCGTTACCGTGACGCAGGTAGAATAGCCGCCACCTCAGGCAAGATGCGACCCGCAAATGACCGATCTCACGCTTTATCACAACCCGCGTTGCACCAAATCCCGCGGCACGCTGGAATTGCTTGAAGCCCGCGGCCTGACGCCGACCATCATTCATTACCTCGAAACCCCGCCCGAGGCCGCGCAACTGCGCGACCTGCTGGGCAAGCTCGGCATCGGTGCTCGCGGGCTGCTGCGCACCGGTGAAGACGAGTACAGAACCCTGAACCTGGCTGACACCAGCCTGAGCGACGAACAACTGATCGCCGCCATGGCGGCCCATCCCAAGTTGATCGAACGCCCCATTCTCGTCGTCGGCGACAAGGCCGTGATTGGCCGTCCGCCGGAAAACATTCTGGAGATCCTGCCGTGAGCGCGCCCTACATTCTGGTTCTGTTTTACAGCCGTAACGGCGCAACCGCGGAGATGGCGCGGCAGATCGCCCGTGGTGTAGAGATGACCGGCATGGAAGCGCGTCTGCGCACGGTGCCGGCGGTGTCCACCGACTGCGAAGCCGTGGCGCCGAGCATTCCGGACGCAGGCGCCTTGTACGCCACCCTCGACGACCTGAAAAACTGCGCAGGCCTGGCACTCGGCAGCCCGACCCGCTTCGGCAACATGGCCGCGCCGCTGAAGTACTTTCTCGACGGCACCAGCAACCTGTGGCTGACCGGCGCACTGGTGGGCAAACCGGCCAGTGTGTTCACCTCCACCGCCAGCCTGCATGGCGGGCAGGAAACCACGTTGCTGTCGATGCTGTTGCCCCTGCTGCACCACGGCATGCTGATCAGCGGCCTGCCCTACAGCGAAGCGGCGTTGATCGACACCCGTGGCGGCGGCACGCCTTATGGCGCCAGTCACCACGCCGGTGCCGACGGCAAACGCGCGCTGGATGAGCACGAAACCACGCTGTGCCGTTCGCTGGGTCAGCGGCTGGCGAAAACCGCGCTGTTGCTCAACCCGCCGCAGGGCTAGACAGCTCAAGGCGTTGCTCGCGCTCGATTGCTGGAACCCCTTGCTCAAACCGGGTCAAACACAGAGCCCCTGCCGGGGTTCTGCGTCAGCGCTCGGAAATGCGCTACGTCAGCGATCGCGCACATGAATTTTGTTTTGGAGAGGGCATGCAAGACTACAAATGGCTCCATGAATACTGTCTCAACCGCTTTGGTTCCGTCGTCGCCCTCGAGGCGCATCTGCCGACCCCCGCCACGCCGAAAAAACTGAAAGCCCTCAGCGACGACCGTTACCTGTCGACCATGGCGCTGCGGGTGTTTCGTGCCGGCCTCAAGCACAGCCTGGTGGACGCCAAGTGGCCGGCTTTCGAGCAGGCTTTCTTCGGCTTCGATCCGGAAAAGGTCACGCTGATGGGCGGCGATCACTTGGAGCGCCTGATGCAGGACGCGCGGATCATCCGTCACTTGGGCAAGCTCAAGAGCGTGCCGCGCAACGCGCAGTTGATCCTCGACATCGCCCACGAACACGGCAGCTTCGGCCATTTCATCGCGGAATGGCCGGTCACCGATATCGTCGGGTTGTGGCGTTACCTGTTCAAGCACGGCAATCAGATGGGCGGGCTGTCGTCACCGCGCTTCCTGCGCATGGTCGGCAAGGACACCTTCATCCCCAGCAATGACGTAGTCGCGGCGCTGAATGCGCAGAAGATCGTCGACCGCGTGCCCAGCAGCCAGCGTGATCAGGCGGCGGTGCAGGCGGCGTTCAATCAGTGGCATGCCGATAGCGGACGGCCGATGTGTCAGCTGTCGATGATGTTGTCGTACACCGCCAACCATTGATCGTTTTGCCGGTGGAGTGAAAAGACACAGCGCGTAACAAATCGGACGTCGTATACAATATTCGCCGTCCCCCATTGCTGAGTCATTCGCGTGCCTTTCCTTCTTCCTGACGCCCCCAACCTCGGTGTCGCGCCCTCCGCGTCCGAGGTGATTTCCAAGTACTTGCGCGAGTCGATCATCTCCGGCCAGTTCGCCGAGGACGAGCCGATTCGTCAGGACGACATCGCCCGCGTGTTCAACGTCAGCAAGATCCCCGTGCGCGAAGCGCTCAAGCGTCTGGAAGCCGAAGGGCTGGTGCAATTCCAGCGCAACAAGGGTGCCGTGGTCACGCGGATTTCCGAGCCGGAACTGGCGCAGATTTTCGAAGTGCGGGTGCTGCTGGAAGTGCAGGCCATCCGCCTCGCCGTGCCGCGAATGACCGCTGCCCAGCTGGATCGGGCCCGGGCCATCTGTGACGAATTCATGCGCGACGACGACATCGGGCGTTGGGCCGAGCTGAACTGGGCGTTTCACACCTGTCTGTATGAGGCGGCGCAACGGCCGTTTTTGCTGAACATGATTCGCTCGATCCACGACAAGGTGGAGCGCTACCTGCGGGTGCAGATGAGTTTCGACGAAGGCAAAGAGCGCGCCGACCTGGAACACCGCGAGATCCTCAAGGCCTGTGCCGATCGTGACGTGGACAAAGCGGCCGAACTGATCGAACACCACATCATCGGCGTCTGCCGAACCCTCTACGCCCACCTCCCCCACGCAGTGCTTAGCGAGATCTGATCGACCGGCGACTGTGCCGATTTCGTCATTGGGGCGGGTGAAATCGGTCAAGACCTTGGGCGACGTACGCGCCACTCTATTGGCAATAGTGATGAACGCCTTCCCGGCTGAAGCCGGTCCCACTAGGGATCGTCGTACTCAGTTCCATCGGATGTACGCAGCGCTTTTAGTGGGACCGGCTTTAGCCGGGAAGAGGCCAGTGTGAACACCATAACTCTCGGTGTGGCGACCGACGCTTTCCCGGCTGAAGCCGGTCCCACTAGGGATCGTCGTAGCCAGTTCTATCGGGTGCATGCGTTGCTTTTAGTGGGACCGGCTTTAGCCGGGAAGAGGCCAGTGTGAACACCAAAAATCTCGATGCGGCGACCGACGCCTTCCCGGCTGAAGCCGGTCCTACTAGGGATCGTCGTACTCAGTTACATCGGGTGCACGCAGCGCTTTAGTGGGACCGGCTTTAGCCGGGAAGAGGCCGGTGTGAACACCATAACTCTCGGTGTGGCGACCGACGCTTTCCCGGCTGAAGCCGGTCCCACTAGGGATCGTCGTACTCAGTTACATCGGATGTACGCAGCGCTTTTAGCGGGACCGGCTTTAGCCGGAAAGAGGCCAGTGTTAACGCCATAACTCTCGGGTGTGGCGACCGACGCTTTCCCGGCTGAAGCCGGTCCCACTAGGGATCGTGGTACTCAGTTACATCGGATGTACGCAGCGCTTTTTGTGGGACCGGCTTTAGCCGGGAAGAGGCCAGCGTTAACACCATAAATCTCGGGCGTGGCGACCGACGCTTTCCCGGCTGAAGCCGGTCCCACCAGGGATCGTCGTAGCCAGTTCCATTGGGTGTGCGCAGTCCTACCAGGGACCGTCGAAGCCAGTTCCATCGGGTGTATGCGGTCCCTCCAGGGATCGTCGCACGCAGTTCCAGACTCAGTCCGACAGGGGAATACATGAAACGCATCCAGATCCTCGATTCTCATACCGGCGGCGAGCCGACGCGGCTGGTGCTCGACGGGTTTCCCGATCTTGGGCGGGGGAGCATGGCCGAGCGGCGTCAGCTTCTGGCTGACCGGTTCGATGACTGGAGGGCGGCGACAGTCCTCGAACCCCGCGGCAGCGATGTGCTGGTCGGCGCGCTGCTGTGTGAGCCGGTCGATCCCCAATCCTGCGCCGGAGTGATCTTTTTCAACAACAGCGGCTACCTGGGCATGTGCGGCCACGGCACCATCGGGCTGGTGGTGTCGCTGGCCCATCTGGGCAAGATCGGCCCCGGCGTGCACCGCCTCGAAACCCCGGTCGGCACGGTTCAGGCCACGCTGCACGACGACCGCTCCGTCAGCGTCGACAACGTACCCTCCTACCGCTACCGCAAGGATTTCGTTGTCGAAGTGCCGGAACTGGGCAGCGTGACCGGTGACATCGCCTGGGGCGGCAACTGGTTTTTCCTGATCGCCGACCACGGCCTGAGCGTCGCCGCCGACAACCTCGACGCCCTCACCGATTACACCTGGAAGGTCCGTCAGGCGCTGGAAAGCCAGGGCATTCGCGGTGAAGACGGCGGCGTCATCGACCACATCGAACTGTTCGCCGACGACGACCACGCCGACAGCCGCAACTTTGTGCTCTGTCCCGGCAAAGCCTACGACCGCTCGCCCTGCGGCACCGGCACCAGCGCCAAACTGGCGTGTCTGGCAGCAGACGGCAAACTACAACCCGGCACCCTGTGGCACCAGGCCAGCGTGATCGGCAGCCAGTTCGAAGGCCATTTCGTTTGGGAGCACGGCGAGCGGCAGATGGGCGACCGCATCGTGCCGACCATCCGCGGCCGCGCCTACATCAGCGCCGAAGCCACCTTATTGCTGGACGACGAAGACCCGTTCGCCTGGGGCATTCGCTCGTGACCAACGCGGCCACGCTGCAGGGCCATGCTGCTGATGTGATCGTCATCGGCGGCGGCATCGTCGGCGCGGCGTGTGCGGATGAGCTGGCGTCTAAGGGTTTGCACGTGCTGGTGCTAGATTGTCAGCGCCCCGCCGCGACGGCTGCGGGCATGGGTCACCTGGTTGTTCTCGATCACAGTGCTGCCGAGTTGGCGCTGGGGGAATATTCCGTCAGGGCCTGGCGCGACCTGGCTTCGCAGATGCCGGACGACTGCGCGATGCGCACCAACGGCACCCTGTGGCTGGCCTGCAACGAGGAAGAAATGGCCGAAGCGGAGCGCAAACACGCCGCGCTGAGCGAATACGGTCTGGCCTGCGAGTTGCTGTCCGGCGCCGAACTGGCAAAAGCCGAACCGTCGTTGCGATCCGGCCTGCTTGGCGCGTTGAAGGTCAGCGGCGACGGAATTCTGTACGCCCCCAATGCCGCGCGCTGGCTAATGCAGCGCCAGTGTTCACGGGTGGTTCAGCGTCAGGCCGAAGTCGAGGAAGTCCAGGGCAACCGTGTTCGGCTGGCAACCGGTGAATGGCTGCAAGCCCCGGCCGTTGTGCTGGCCAGCGGCATCTATGCCCGCGAGCTGTGCCCTGACCTACCGTTGCAAGCGAAGAAAGGCCACCTGCTGATAACCGACCGTTACCCCGCGCAGATCACCCACACGCTGGTCGAATTGGGCTACGTCACCAGCGCCCACAAGGGCAACGGCCCGTCGGTGGCGTTCAATGTGCAGCAGCGCCCGACCGGCCAGTTGTTCATCGGCTCATCGCGGCAGTTCGACAACCATAACCCTGAAGTGGACGCTGCCATGCTCGGGCGAATGCTGCGCCGGGCGATGGATTTTCTCCCCGGCCTGGGCGACATGAACGGCCTTCGCAGCTGGACCGGCTTTCGTTCCGCCAGCCCCGACGGTCAGCCGCTGATCGGCCAGCACCCGCATCAGCCCGGCCTGTGGCTGGCGGTCGGGCACGAAGGCCTCGGCGTCACCACGGCAACCGGCACCGCCCGCCTGCTCGCCGCGCAAATGCTGCGCACACCGCCGCCCCTCGACGTTGAACCGTATTTGCCGCAACGCTTTATCGGAGCCCGCGCCCATGCCTGAGTTGAGCATCGATGGTCAGCCTTTTCGTTTCGCCCAGGGCACTACGGTGGCCGCCGCGCTGATGTCCAGCGGCGATCGTTGCAGCCGCACGTCGGTCAGTGGCCAGCGTCGCGCGCCCTTGTGTGGCATGGGTATTTGCCAGGAATGCCGGGTGAGCATCGACGGCCTGCGCCGGTTGGCCTGCCAGACAATCTGCCGCGACGGCATGCGCGTCGAGACTCAGCCATGACCGTGGCCGTGAACGCGGCAACGACCGAGCATGTCGATCTGCTGATCATCGGCGCAGGTCCGGCCGGCATGGCGGCAGCTCTGGCTGCGGCGCCTCGCGGGCTGAGCATCGCCCTGCTCGACGACAACCCGCTGCCGGGCGGGCAGATCTGGCGCGACGGCCCGAACGCTGAGGTGCCGAAACAGGCTCACGATATGCGCGGGCAGTTGCAGGGTTTAAGCAACGTTCGCCTGCACAGCGGCTGCAAAGTGGTCGCGCTGGCCGGGCCGAAACGGTTGCTGCTGGAAGACGCCGAGCGCGGCTGGGTGTTGAGTTACGACAAACTGATTCTGTGCACCGGCGCGCGCGAGCTGTTGCTGCCCTTCCCCGGCTGGACGCTGCCGGGCGTCACCGGCGCCGGCGGCTTGCAGGCGCTGATCAAAGGCGGCCTGCCAGTGACAGACGAACGCATCGTGATCGCCGGGACCGGTCCGCTGTTGCTGGCATCGTCGGCGACCGCGCAAAAGCACGGTGCCGAGGTCGTGCGCGTTGCCGAGCAGGCGCCCTTGAGCGCCGTCGCCGGATTTGCCTCCGGGTTGTGGCGCTGGCCGAACAAGGCGATTCAGGCGATCACCCTGGCCAGTGCCGCCTATCGAACGTCGGCCCATGTGCTGGCGGCGCTGGGCACGGATCGGCTGGAAGCCGTGCGCATTAAGGTGGGTGACAAGATTGAAGAGTTGGCCTGTGAGCGTCTGGCCTGTGGTTTCAGTCTGGTGCCCAACGTCGAGATCGGCCGGGCGCTCGGCTGTGCTGTTCAGAATCAGTCCATCGTGGTGGATGAGTGGCAGGCGACGCGTCTGGCCGATCACTTCGCAGCGGGGGAATGCACCGGTTTCGGTGGCAGTGAACTGGCATTGGTCGAAGGGCAGATTGCCGGGCTGGTGGCGGTCGGTGAACGGGAAAAGGCGCGAGGGTTGTGGGCTGAGCGGCAGCGCTGGCAGGGTTTTGCGGGTCGGTTGAACACAGCGTTCCGCCTCAATCCTGCGCTGAGACACTTGGCGATGCCGGAAACACTGGTCTGCCGTTGCGAGGACGTGCGTTACGCGGACCTTGCGGCACATGACAGCTGGACCGGGGCCAAACTCGCCACCCGTTGCGGGATGGGCGCGTGTCAGGGGCGGATCTGTGGGACGGCAGCGCAGACGCTGTTCGGCTGGGAACCTCCGTTGTTACGTCCGCCGTTCAGCCCGGCGCGGATTTCGACGCTGGCGTGTCTGGACGAGGGCGACCCTGTTTAAAGCGCCTTATTTATTAAATTGCGTGAGTGAACGGGGTGGCGCTCCATCTTGCTCACAAAGACGGTGTTTCGAACGCGGAATATCCAGCGGATGTCTCGGCCCCTTCGCGAGCAAGCTCGCTCCCACAGTTTCTTCGTCTGCAGGGATATCGGCACTCAGAGCGCTGTTCCAAGAGGACTGATTTATTGATACGGCGGCTCCAGTCGCCCACCGACTAGCCGCCGCACCCAACATCCCGCATCATCGATCCCATCCTCAGCCCGGCCCTCCTGCCCGTGAACACGATCGACCTCATCCCCGCCGCGCCCTTGCACGATCTCGACCAACTGCTTGCCAGCCTGGCGTTGGTCGCGCCGCTGTTCGATGCGATTCCCGGGGTGGTGTTTTTCGTCAAGGACGCCCAGGCGCGCTATGCGCTGGTCAACCAGACGCTGGTGCAGCGTTGCGGTTTCAAGGAGAAAAGCCAGATTGTCGGGCTGACCGCCGAAGAAGTGTTCCCTGCCCGCTTCGGCCCGCTGTACACCGCCCAGGACCGCCGCGTGCTGGCCGATGGCAGGCAACTGAGCGATCAACTGGAACTGCACCTTTATTACGGCAATCAGCCAATCTGGTGCCTGACCCACAAGATCGCCCTGCGCGATCGTCAGGGCGCGATCATCGGCCTGGCGGGTATCTCACGGGACCTGCAAATCCTGCAGACGACCCACCCGGCGTATCAGAAACTGGTCGAGGTCGACGCGTACATTCGCGAGCACTTCGCGCGGCCCATCACCCTTGAGCAACTGACAGCCATTGCCGGGCTGTCCATCGCCCAGCTGGAGCGGCACTGCAAACGCATCTTCCAGCTGACGCCCCGGCAGATGATCCACAAGGCGCGGCTGGGTGAGGCGTCGCGGTTGTTGCAGGAAGACCTGTCGATCACCGAGATCGCCCTGCGCTGCGGGTATACGGATCACAGTGCGTTCAGTCGCCAGTTCAAGGCGCTGACCGGTGCTTCGCCGAGTGAGTATCGGGATTCGCAAAGGCGCATCTGAATTGGTTGCTCCCCCTGTAGGAGTGAGCTTGCTCGCGAAGCGGCCGGTACGGACACAACGTCTTTAGCGTCTGACGTGCAGTCTTCGCGGGCAAGCTCACTCCTACAGGGGCGAGTCATCGGGGAGGATGCATTCATGCCGCGGTACACCAACGTGCATCAATGAAGCACGCCGCGCATTCCTGCTCCTTTATGTAACACCCATTCCCTCTCTGAAAACACGCTGCAATCTGCGACCCCGCCGATCCAGAGCCCTGCACGGCGTACTGGCAAAACAGGCACGCTGCGTGCATATCAAATATCGTATACGAAATTACTTATCCGACCGTTTCTCCATCTGCACGCACCGAGGCTTCTATGAAAAACCAAGCAGTCGCCGTCGCCCTCCTCGCAGTCATGAGCTCGTCCTTCATCAACACCGCGCTGGCCGACAAGCTCGATGACATCATCGACTCCGGCAAACTTCGCTGCGCCGTGACCTTGGACTTCCCGCCGATGGGGTCCCGTGATGACAAGAACAACCCGGTCGGGTTTGACGTCGATTACTGCAACGATCTGGCGAAGGTGCTGGGCGTGACTGCCGAGGTGGTAGAAACGCCGTTTCCAGACCGCATTCCTGCGCTGGTTTCAGGGCGAGCTGACGTGATCGTGGCGTCGACCTCGGACACCCTGGAACGGGCGAAAACGGTGGCGATGACCATCCCGTATTTCGCCTTCCAGATGGTGGTGCTGACCCGCGACGACGCCGGCATCAACAGCTACGACGACCTCAAGGGCAAGGATGTCGGCAACACCAGCGGCACGTTCGAAGCCATCGCGCTGGAGAAAGATCAGAAGAAATGGGGCAGCGGCAGTTTCCGCGCCTACCAGACCCAGAACGACACCATCCTCGCCGTCGCCCAGGGCCACATCAAAGCGTCGGTGGTCACCAACACCGTCGCCGCCGCCTCGATCAAATCCGGCAAGTACAAAGGCCTGAAGATTGCCGGTAACGCGCCCTACACCATCGACTACGTGTCCCTTGCGGCCAAACGTAACGAGTACGGGCTGATTCATTACCTGAACCTGTTCGTGAATCAGCAAGTGCGCTCGGGACGCTATGCCGAGCTGTATGAAAAGTGGGTGGGCGGCAAGCCGGTGGACCTGACGGTGCCGGGGGTTTATTACTGAGATCGCTTGATCGTTACGACGCCTCACGATGATCGTTCCCACGCTCCGCATGGGAATACAGCCTCAGACGCTCTGCGTCAAAAAGCGCAACGCGGAGCGTCGCAAGCGGCGTTACCACGCGGAGCGTGGAACGATCAAATTCTCAGGAACCGGTTCATTACTCAGGAGCCCACGATGTCTGAAGTCTCGTTGAACGGGCGCTGTCTCGTCTCCGGCAGCGCTCAGGGCGAATTACTGTACGCCGACGTGTGCCTGAGTTTCTGGGGTGGGGTCGAGCCGTTTACCGGGGAAGTGATCGACCGCCATCACCCCCTCAGCGGCCGGTTCATCAACGGTCGCGTGCTGGCCATTCCCAGCGGGCGCGGCTCGTGCACCGGCAGCAGCGTGTTGCTGGAACTGATCCTCAACGGCCACGCGCCGGCCGCGCTGGTCTTCGAACGCGTGGAAGACATCCTCACCCTCGGCGTGTTGATCGCCGAGCAAATGTTTGGCCATTCGATTCCGGTGATCAGCCTCGGCGAAGCGGGTTTTGCGGCACTGCGGGATGTCGCTTTCGTGCGGGTCGAGGATGACCGCGTGAGCGGCTTTTCCAGCCCACCCCCGCCACTCTTTCGCGATCACCCACTTCAGGCGGACCGCCGCGCCATCAGCACCATCGCCCTGACCGAAACCGACCAGGGCTTTCTCGACGGCGCCTACGGCAAAGCCGCGCAAGTGGCGATGGGCATCATCCTGCGCATGGCCGAGCTGCAAGGCGCAACCGAACTGCTGGACATCACCCAGGCGCACATCGACGGCTGCATTTACACCGGGCCGGCCAGCCTGCGTTTCGCCCGGCAACTGGTGGCCTGGGGCGCCAAGGTCCGCGTACCCACCACCCTCAATTCCATCTCCGTGGACAAGCGACGCTGGCGCGAACTCGGCGTCGACCCGGCCCTCGGCGAGCCGGCCAGTCAGTTGGGCGATGCCTATCTGGAGATGGGCGCGCGGGTGAGTTTTACCTGCGCGCCGTACCTGCTGGACAGCGCCCCGGAGCTCGGCGAGCAGATCGTCTGGGCCGAATCCAACGCCGTGGTCTACGCCAACAGCGTGATCGGCGCGCGCACCCTGAAATACCCGGATTACCTCGACATCTGCATCGCCCTCACCGGCCGCGCGCCGAAGATCGGCTGCCACCTGACCCAACAACGGCTGGCGACCCTGCGCATCGACGTCCCCGAACTGGACGGCCTCGACGACAGCTTCTACCCGCTGCTCGGTTATCACGTCGGGCTGCTGTGCGGCGCCACGATCCCGGTGATCTGCGGGCTTGAGCACAAGGGCCCCACACTGGATGACCTCAAGGCCTTCGGCGCTGCGTTCGCCACCACCTCCGCTGCGCCGATGTTTCATGTCGCCGGCGTGACACCCGAAGCCACCACCGCCGAACTGGCGCTGGACGGGCACGCGCCGGAAAAAACCCTGAGCGTCAGCCCCGCAGATCTGCTGCACAGCTGGCGCGAGCTGAACAGTGCGCAAACACCGGAAGTGGACGCCGTGACGCTGGGCAATCCGCATTTTTCCCTGAGCGAATGCGCGACGCTGGCGCGTCTGTGTGGCAGCCGGCGCAAGCATGACAACGTGGCGATCGTGATCACCTGCGGCCGCGCCACCCTGGAGCGCGCGCAACAAGCCGGCTATGTCGAGACGCTCGAAGACTTCGGCGTGCAGTTCGTCACCGACACCTGCTGGTGCATGCTCGGCGAGCCCGTCATCCCGCCAACCGCGCGCAACCTGATGACCAACTCCGGCAAATACGCGCACTACGCTCCGGGGCTGGTGGGGCGTCGCGTGCATTTCGCCAGCCTGGCCGAGTGCGTCGACAGCGCGATCACCGGTGTCGCCAGCGGGCGCCTGCCAGCCTGGTTGATGGCGGCGCACCAGGCGGAGGTCAGCGCAGATGTTTGATTACAACTTCCACTGGCGCGCGGCGTTCAAGGCCCTGCCCGACATGCTCAACGGCGCGTGGGTCACCTTCGAAACCGCCGCGCTGTCGATGATCCTCGGTGTCACCATCGCGCTGTTTCTGGTGTTCATGCGCCAAGGCAAAAACCGCCTGTTCCGGGGTTTCGCCGCCACCTGGATTTCCATCGCGCGCAACACGCCGTCGCTGTTCCAGGTGTACATCCTGTATTTCGGTCTGGGCTCGTTCGGCCTGCACATCAGTTCGTGGGCCGCGTTGCTCGCCGGCATCACCATCAACAACGCGGGCTATCTGGCGGAGAACTTCCGTGGCGGTCTGAAAGCCGTGCCCGACACCCAGTTGCGCGCCGCCCGTTCGCTGGGCATGAGTGCCCCCCAGGCCTATCGGCTGATCGTCATCCCGCAGTTGCTGCGCATCGTTTTCTATCCGCTGACCAACCAGATGGTCTGGGCGGTGCTGATGACCTCGATGGGGGTGATCGTCGGCCTCAACAACGACCTCACCGGCGTGACCCAGGACTACAACGTCAAGACCTTCCGCACCTTCGAATTCTTCGCCATTGCGGCGGTGCTCTATTACCTGATCGCCAAGCTGATCGTGGCCGTTGCCCGGCTGCTGTCCTGGCGGCTGTTCCGGTACTGAGGAGATGGGCATGTTCGAGAGCACGTTCACCTGGAACGACCTGCAATTCATGCTTCAGGGCGCCTGGGTCACGATTTTGCTGACCGTGGTGTCGATGATCATCGGCACGCTGGCCGGGGTGGTCTGCGGCATGGCCCGCGCCCTCCTGCCGCGCAGCACGATTCCGCTGGCATGGGTGCTGGACGTGTTCCGCAGCGTGCCGTTGCTGATTCAGTTCGTGCTGTTCAATGCGCTGAAAAGCATCGTCGGCCTGAACTGGAGCGCCTTTGCCGTGGCCTGCGTGGTGTTGGGACTGTACGTCACCGCGTACTGCACGGAGATCGTGCGCAGCGGCGTGCTGTCGGTGCCGCTCACGTTGCGTCGCGCCAGCCGTTCACTGGGGCTGACGTATTGGCAGGACCTGCGCCAGATCGTCATGCCGATGGCCACCCGCGTCGCGTTTCCCGGCTGGATCAACCTGCTGCTGGGAGTGATGAAGGACACCGCGTTGGTGATGTGGATCGGCATTGTCGAACTGCTGCGCGCCTCGCAAACCATCGTCACGCGCATTCAGGAGCCGCTGTTGGTGCTGTGCATCGCCGGCCTGATTTATTACGTCATGAGTCTGGTGGTCGCTCGCCTGGGCGCCCGGCTGGAAACGAGGTGGCAGGAAAATGATTGAGATCGACAACGTGCACAAGTCATTCGGCGAGCTTGAGGTCATCAAGGGCGTGAGCCTGCAGGTGAACAAGGGCGAAGTGGTGTCGATCATCGGCGGTTCGGGCTCGGGCAAGTCGACGCTGCTGATGTGCATCAACGGCCTGGAATCGATCAAGAGCGGCAGCATTCGCGTCGATGGCACCGAGGTGCATGCGCGGGGCACGGACATCAACAAGCTGCGGCAGAAGATCGGCATCGTCTTTCAGCAGTGGAATGCGTTTCCCCATCTGACGGTGCTGGAAAACGTCATGCTCGCCCCGCGCACGGTGTTGGGCAAAAGCAAGGCCGAAGCCGAGGCGCTGGCGGTCAAGCAACTGACCCATGTGGGCCTGGGGGACAAGCTCAAGGTGTTTCCCGGCAAGCTGTCGGGCGGCCAGCAACAGCGCATGGCGATTGCCCGGGCGCTGGCGATGTCGCCGGATTACATGCTGTTCGACGAGGCGACCTCGGCCCTCGATCCGCAACTGGTCGGCGAGGTGCTGGACACCATGCGCATGCTGGCCGAGGACGGCATGACGATGATTCTGGTGACCCACGAAATCCGCTTCGCCCGGGACGTGTCGGACCGCGTGGCGTTTTTCCGCAACGGGCTGGTGCATGAGATCGGCACGCCCGATCAG
The DNA here is from genome assembly GCF_041060445.1 of Pseudomonas sp. W2-17. Taxonomy (NCBI): domain Bacteria; kingdom Pseudomonadati; phylum Pseudomonadota; class Gammaproteobacteria; order Pseudomonadales; family Pseudomonadaceae; genus Pseudomonas; species Pseudomonas sp. W2-17. Next base: position 165,838 of record NZ_JAUFNS010000013.1, read on the forward strand.
GTGATCGGCAACCCGCAACGGCCGGAAACGGCGGATTTTTTGCGGTCAATCAATTAGGGGTTTGGCTTGAAGAGGGCGTCCATGGAAACCACCACCTGTAGGCGTGAGCTTGCTCGCGATGACTGCATTGCAGGCGCCAGAGAGGTTGCGACTGTACCGGCCCCTTCGTGAGCAAGCTCACTCCCACACGTCATCCAGCGTGATGAGAGATCGAAGGCTCGCCTCATTTTCTGATGAGCCCAAGCAAATCGATACGTATTTTTTTAGAGGAGGGCCTTAGGTCATGCGCTCATCGAAAGTGATTCATGTGGTCAGTTGTCACGCCGAAGGTGAGGTGGGCGATGTGATTGTCGGCGGGGTTGCGCCGCCACCGGGGGAGACGATCTGGGAGCAGTCGCGCTGGATCGAGAAGGACAACGTGCTGCGCAATTTCATGCTCAACGAGCCCCGCGGCGGGGTGTTCCGTCACGTCAATCTGCTGGTCCCGCCCAAGCACCCGAAGGCGCAGATGGGCTGGATCATCATGGAGCCGGCCGACGTGCCGCCGATGTCTGGCTCCAATTCCCTGTGCGTGGCGACGGTGCTGCTGGACAGCGGGATTCTGCCGATGACCGAGCCGGAAACACGCCTGATCCTGGAGGCGCCAGGCGGTTTGATCGAAGCGATTGCCCAGTGCCGCGACGGCAAGGTGACGAGTGTCGAGGTGCACAACCACCCGTCGTTCGCCGATCAGCTGGACGCGTGGATCGAGGTGCCCGGGCTGGGGTCGATTCAGGTGGATACCGCCTATGGCGGCGACAGTTTTGCCATCGTCGATTCGGTGAAGCTGGGCTTTTCGTTGACCGCCGATGAGGCGAAGGATCTGGTGGACACCGGCCTGAAAATCACCAAGGCGGCCAACGAGCAACTGGGTTTCAGTCATCCGCTGAACAAGGACTGGAATCACATTTCGTTTTGCCAGATCGCCGCGCCGGTCAACTTTGACGGCGGCGTGGCCAATGCGGCGAACGCGGTGGTGATTCGCCCGGGCAAGATCGACCGCTCGCCCTGCGGCACCGGGTGTTCGGCGCGGCTGGCGGTGTTGCATGCGAAGGGTCAGTTGAAGGTGGGCGACCGGTTTATCGGGCGTTCGATCATTGGCTCGGAGTTTCACTGCAGGATTCAGAGCGAGACCGACGTGGCCGGGCGCAAGGCAATCATCCCGAGCCTGTCCGGGCGGGCGTGGATCACCGGCACGCACCAGCACATGCTCGACCCGAGCGACCCGTGGCCAGAGGGGTACAAGTTGAGTGATACCTGGCCGGTGGGGTTGAAGCTGTAGATGCTGCGGCTGCTTTCAATAAATGCGAAACCGATTTTTCTGAATGAATGCAAAACCGATTTTTCTGGATGAATGCAAAACCGATTTTTCTGGATGAATGCAAATCCTGTAGGAGTGGGGGGGGGGGGGGGGGGGGGGGGGGGGGGGGCCCCGCCCGCGGCCCCCCCCCCCCCCCGCCGCCCCCCCCCCCCCCCCCCCCCCCCCCGCGCCGCCCCCACTCCTACAAGGGATTGGGGCGGCCTGAAGTATTGGTCAAACGCAGCAATCGTTGGGCGTGATTCGTCCGAAATTAAACGTATACGAAATACCTTTATCCAATCAGGAGTCAATCATGAGCCAGTCCGTGTCCTGGAGCGGGGTCTTCCCTGCCGTTACCACGCAATTCAACGACGATTTCTCCCTCAATCTGGAGGCCACCCATAAGGTCATTTCCAACCTGGTGCGCGATGGCGTGTCGGGGCTGGTGATCTGCGGGACGGTGGGGGAAAACACCTCGTTGAGCGTCGCTGAAAAGATCAGCCTGGTGGAAGCCGCCAAAGACGCCTCGGCCGGGCGCGTGCCGGTGATTTCCGGCATTGCCGAGTTCACCAGCGCCAATGCCAGTGCCGTCGCCAAAGAAGTGCAGAAAGCCGGCGCCGACGGGATCATGCTGATGCCAGCGCTGGTGTACTCGGCCAAGCCTTTCGAGACCGCCACGCACTTCCGCACCGTGGCCGCCGCCACCGACCTGCCGATGATGGTTTACAACAACCCGCCGATCTACAAGAACGACGTGACGCCGGACATTCTTATCTCCCTGGCGGACTGCGACACCATCGTGTGTTTCAAGGATTCGTCGGGCAACACCAACCGCTTCATCGACGTGCGCAACGAAGTCGGCGATCGCTTCGTACTGTTTGCCGGCCTGGATGATGTGTTGGTGGAGAGCGTTGCGGTGGGCGCGGTGGGCTGGGTGTCGGGGATGTCCAACGCCTTCCCGAAAGAGGGCGAAACCTTGTTCCGTCTGGCCAAGGCCGGGCGTTTCGCCGAGGCGATGGCGCTGTACGAGTGGTTCATGCCGCTGCTGCACCTGGATGCGCGTCCGGACCTGGTGCAGTGCATCAAGTTGTGCGAAGCGATCATGGAACGCGGCAGCGCCCTCACCCGCCCACCGCGTCTGGCGCTGCCGGACAGCGATCGGGAATATGTGGAGCAGTTGATGAAGACGGCGTTGGCGAACAAGCCGGTGTTGCCGGATGTGGGGCTTTGATGCCTGCGGTTTTGGGGTGAACGGATTTGCGTGTTTTGGCGTAGATCTATGGTGTACAGACCGGCCTCTTCCCGGCTGAAGCCGGTCCCACAGGGTCGTGCATTCGGCCGGGGACCGGGTTTCAGCCGGGAAGGCGATTCCACGGTTTGAACGCGGTTTAGTGGGACCGGCTTTAGCCGGGAATGCGGTTTAACAGGTTCAACGCGCGTCGAGCCCTACACATTCACCACATTCACAAACCGCGACGCAGCAGTTTCGTCGATGCGCAGGTTGGTGAAGTCGAACAGGTTGCGGTCCGCCAGTTGCGAGGGCTGGACGTTCTGCAGGCTGCGGAAAATCATGTCGGAGCGGCCCGGGGTTTTGCGGTCCCATTCCTGCAGCATGTCCTTGACCACCTGACGCTGCAGGTTTTCCTGGGAGCCGCACAGGTTGCACGGGATGATCGGGAATTGCTTGAAGTCCGAATACGCCTGAATGTCCTTCTCGGCGCAGTAGGCCAGCGGACGGATCACCACGTTGCGGCCATCGTCGGCGCGCAGCTTGGGCGGCATGGCCTTGATACTGCCCTGGAAGAACATGTTCAGGAAAAACGTCTCGACGATGTCGTCACGGTGGTGACCGAGGGCCATCTTGGTCGCGCCGATTTCATCCGCAAACGTATACAGCGTGCCGCGACGCAAGCGCGAACACAGCGAGCACGTGGTCCGGCCCTCGGGCACCAGCTCCTTGACCACCGAATAGGTGTCTTTCTCGACGATGTGGTACTCGACGCCCAGTTGCTCCAGGTACGCCGGCAGAACGTGCTCGGGGAAGCCCGGCTGTTTCTGGTCCATGTTCACCGCGACGATATCGAAATGGATCGGCGCGACTTTCTGCAAATGCAGCAACACATCCAGCAGGGTGTAACTGTCCTTGCCGCCGGACAGGCAGACCATCACCTTGTCGCCCTCTTCAATCATGTTGTAGTCGGCCACCGCTTCGCCCGCGAGTCGACGCAGACGCTTCTGCAGTTTGTTCTGGTTGACTGAAAGGGTGCCCATGGCGCTGGTATCCGCTCGCTGTGGTGGGAAGAGACGTGGGGAAAGGGTCGGCATTTTACGCAAAAAGACCGGCTCGGGTAATGGCTGTCGCGGGTGAAACCGCCGTCGATTACGGAGGGCCCTTGATCGCCAACCGCTATCAACAGCGCCCTTGAACGCCTCAATCGCTCTAACGCATTCGGTTTACAGGTGCTCAGCTTTCTATACTGACCTGAGAGGTCCCAGCCATTTCCCTTGCTCGACTGTGGCCTTGTCCTGACGGCATCTGCAGTCGGGCCTTCGTCGGAAGCGGCGGCACACTTCACGGGAGTAACGGACATGATCCATCACGTCTTGGGGCTGTTCACCCACCCCGATCAGGAATGGCAACAGATACGTGGCGAAGGTGAAGAAACCATCGGCCATATGTACTTCACCCACACGCTGATCCTGGCGGCGATCCCGGCGGTGTCGGCGTACATCGGCACGACGCAGGTGGGCTGGCAGATCGCCGACCGCACGCCGGTCATGCTGACCAGCGACAGCGCGGTGTGGATGGCGCTGATGTCGTACATCGCCATGCTCGCCGGCGTCGGCGTCATGGGCGGCTTCATCCATTGGATGGCGCGCACCTATGACGCAACACCCAGCCTGGCGCGCTGCGTGGCCTTCGCGACCTACACGGCGACGCCGCTGTTCCTCGGCGGACTGGCCGCGCTGTACCCGCACATGTGGCTGGGGATGATGGTCGGGCTGGCGGCGGTCTGCTACACGGTGTACCTGCTGTACGTCGGTTTGCCGGTGTTCATGGGCGTGCACCCGGACGAAGGCTTCATGTTCTCAAGCTCGGTGCTGGCGGTCGGGCTGGTGGTGTTGGTGGCGATCATGGCGTTTACGGTGGTGCTGTGGGACGTCGGGATCGGGCCGGAGTACACGAACTAGAGCATGACCATTCGGCGCCTGGGGTTTTGGCGGTACATGAGCTTTGCGGCATAATCGCCTCCTCTGGAGACCGATGAAGCATGCTCGAACCACTTACCACCCGCGTCGAATCCTGCTACCAACAAGCCGAAGCCTTTTTCAAACGCACCTTCAAACGCCCGGTCGTGAGCGTCAAACTGCGCGGCCAGAAGGCCGGCGTGGCGCACCTGCACGAGAACATGCTGCGCTTCAATCCGCAGCTGTACCTGGAAAACAGCGAAGACTTCCTGCGCCAGACCGTCCCCCACGAGGTCGCGCACCTGGTCGCTCATCAACTGTTCGGCGACACCATTCAGCCCCATGGCGAGGAATGGCAGCTGATCATGCGCGGCGTCTACGAACTCCCGCCCAACCGCTGCCACACCTACGAAATCCAGCGCCGCAGCGTGACCCGCTACATCTACCGCTGCCCGTGCCCCGAGAGCGATTTCCCGTTCACCGCCCAGCGCCACAAGCTGGTGCGCAAGGGCCGGCGCTATCTGTGCAAACGCTGCCGAGAGATTCTGGTGTTCAGCGGCGAGACGCGGGTGGAGTGATTGCCCGCTTTCTCAAGTGGCTGCAAGTAAGTCATCGCGAGCAAGCTCGCTCCCACAGGGTTGGAGTGAACTCGGGACCTTGTTAAAGCCACTGAGGTTGCGCACGAGCGAGTGACCGGGGTGGACTCGGGATCTGGGTAACGCCGCTGGACTTGTGGGAGTGAGCTTGCTCACGAAGAGGCCAGGGCAGTCAGCAATTTTCTCAAGTGGCTGCAAGCAAGTCTTCGCGAGCAAGCTCGCTCCCACAGGATTGGAGTGAACTCGGGACCTTGTTAAAGCCACTGAGGTTGCGCACGAGCGAGTGACCGGGATGGACTCGGGATCTGGGTAACGCCGCTGGACTTGTGGGAGTGAGCTTGCTCACCAAAAGGCCAGGGCAGTCAGCAATTTTCTCAAGGGGCTGCAAGTAAGTCTTCGCGAGCAAGCTCGCTCCCACAGGATTGGGGGTGGACTCGGGACCTTGTTAACGCCGCTGAGGCTGCGCACGAGAGGCCGGGACGTTCGATTGATCCGGCCTTCAGATTTCATCCAAACACCCCTGCCTCCCCCATCGACTCAATCTCCTGCGCGCTGAACCCTGCGTCGGCCAGCACCTGCGCAGAGTGCGCGCCGACGGCCACGCCGATGTGCCGGGGCGCGGGCAGTCCTTCTGAAAACTTCACAGGGCAGGCCATCTGCAGTTGAGCGCCGCCGTCACCCCGTGGCACCTGCGCCAGCATCTCTCGCGCTTGAATGTGCGGGTGCTGAGTGGCTTCGGAGAAACTCAGCACTGGCTCGACACACGCATCGATGCCGGCGAACAGTTCTTGCAGCTCATCAGAACTGCGGCGCTCGAACTCAATTTCCAGCTCACGCTTGAGCGCGGCCTGTTCTTCGGCGGCAGACGAGACCCCAAGCCCCGCCAGTTCCGGTCGGCCTAATGCCGCGCACATGGCGCGGAGAAAACCGGGCTCCAGCCCCCCCACTGAAAACCATCGGCCGTCGCGGCTGCGGTAGTAATCGTAGAAGCTGCCGCCGTTGAGCATCTGCGTCTCCCGCGCGGGCTCAACGCCGGCCGCCAGATACCCCGCGCCCGCCAAGGCATTCAGGCTGAACGCGCAATCGGTCATGCTGACGTCGACGTACTGGCCCTGCCCGGTTTGATGGCGCGCCACCACCGCCGCGAGCAAACCGATGACCCCATGCAGCGAACCGCCGGCGACATCCGCGACCTGCACGCCCAAGGGCAACGGTCCGCTGTCCTGGCGTCCGGTGTGGCTGGCCAGCCCGGCCACGGCCATGTAGTTGATGTCGTGGCCGGCGCGATCGCGGTAGGGCCCGGTCTGACCGTAACCGGTGATGGCGACGTAGATCAGACGCGGATTGATCGCCTTTAATGCCTCGTAGCCAATCCCCAGCCGCTCCATCACGCCCGGCCGAAACTGCTCCAGGACGATGTCGTAATCCGCCACCAGTCGCTTGATCACCTCGATGGCCCGGGCCTGCTTGAGGTCCAGCGCCAGGCTGCGCTTGTTGCGGTTGAGGTAAGCGTGACTGGCTGAAACGCCGTGGTCATGGGGCGGCAATTCCCGCAACAGGTCCGGGCGGGTCGGTGATTCGATGCGCAGCACCTCGGCGCCCATGTCCGCCAGCAGCAGCGAAGCGAATGGCCCGGGCAGCAGCGTCGAGAAATCGAGGACTTTGAGGTATGACAGCGGACCGTGCATGGGGCGTTCTCGGATAGCCAGCGAGGGGATCAGAGTAGGTGCGATTTGCCCATAAAAAAAGCCTGTCCGAGGACAGGCTTTTTCAACAACCCTTACCAACCCTTACCGCTAACGTGTGACCAAGCTAAAGGTAGCCACCCCCCCTTCGACCTGAGAGTAATCTATGGTTTCCGCACTCACCTATCACACCCCAACGGGGTGCAAAAGCTCTCGTATAAACGTCACAAATTCCTGCCTCACCTTTGGAAGAACTCTCTTCAGAGTTATGAAATATAAATAAAGAGGTGTCGGATCACCGGAATCCTCAGCTGCCCACTGTTTTCCGTCCCTGAAACAGAAGATCACGCAGCGAGCAAAAATCGATAATTCTAATTCCTGCGTGCTTCGTGTTCGCTCCATAGCGCAGAGCTTCGAGATGTGAGCTTTCACGATAATATCGTCCACATCCAATTTCACACGACCGACTGAATCGTTCAGAAAAAAAACAAGCTCTAAACGTCTTTCTTCAGCAATCGACCTTATTCTTCCGTCATTCAGCAGTTCCAATAAGAATCTCGCGTACTGGCGCCTTAGCTGGTCGAACGACACTTCCCGAGCTACTAGTTGCGCTTCAAGCTCCTCTATTTCGAGCACTTCTTGATGTTCAATCATCTGAGATCCCGTCCCTCACCCCAAGCCGATTCATAACATGTAAACAGGAGTCGCAAAATGGCAATGGCTTACCATCGTTTCTGACAGCCGTGAAGGTTGCTCCAGCGGTAATTTTTTTAATTGAGCCACGCAACGCACATTATGTTGGTATGCAATCTGACTCAGCACGTCCGCCTCCGCGCACTGGCCGTGGAAATATTTGTTTTGATCATCAGGAGGCACTAAGTCGTAGAATTTTTGAACAGTTGGATGGCGAGCACCTTCACTGCCCGCTTGGGTGCTATAAACCGTAGTAGGCCCTGAGTAAAAAGGGATCAGTCCCCTTTTAACAAGCGTCAACTTCAACCTAACAGTCTTTTAAAAAAACTCACGAATGCGGGGCACACTTCTGGATCTATCTGTTTTAAAAGATAGAGATACAGCAACAGGGGCGTTTGATCACCTGAGTCTTCCTCAACCCACTGTTGCTCTGTGCTGTAGCAGAGAATCGAACACCGAGCCAAGCGTGATAGATCCGAACTCAACGTCCGGTACTGTGCTTCGATGGCCCACAATTCGCCGATAATTTTAACTACCTCATCAGACCCCCTATTAATTCGTGCGGTAGCAGCAGCGTCTTTTAGATACAGCGCTAAGGCCTCCAAGTGTTTTTTATTTGTATCTGGATAGGTCTTCTTGTCCAGCAGATCAAGTAAGAACATCGCATAATGCCTTCTAAGCTGATCGTATGAGATAGCTCGCTCAAGCAACATGCATTCCAAGTTATCAATTTCAGAAATATCTTGATCGCTGATCATTTGGAGAACCCATCTTTAATTCCGAGGACGCTCATCACCTGAGCACATGAAGGACAGAACGGCTGCGGTTTTCCGTCATTTCTGATGGTCGTTGACGTCGCACATTCAGTTAACGCTTTCAGCTCCGCAACTGATTGCACATTATGTGTTCTCGCCAAATGACTAAGCGCGTCTGCTTCGCCGCATAGCCCATGATAATGATCGGTTCTTTTGTCTATCTCGACTGAATCGTAAAGCCCCTCAACTACGGGGTGGTGCGCCCCGCTCCCGCCCGCTGTAGTGCTGTAACCCGTTTGAACCAACGGTGGGCGTACGCGCTTTAGGAGCGTAAAGCTTCCCCTGTTGTTCGGAGTTATTCCCTTTATCCGCTCCAGTCCAAGCGGGTCGATCCAACCTGTTGGATTTGGCACGTAGTGGTAGAGGTTGAGCCCACCACTGTAGCCAATCGGATCCTTGCTGATAAACCGCCCGACCCTTGGATCATAGTACCGATGCCGGTTGTAGTGCAGGCCGGTTTCGTGGTCGTGGTATTGGCCTTGGAAACGGATGGGGTTGGTCAGGCCGACTTGCTGGGCGAACTCTGAGCGCTGTTCTTGCCTCGCCCCACGCTTTGTACTGAGCGCTCCACGCGGTGTTGCCGTTCTGGTCAGTGATTTCCTGCGGTGTGCCGAGGTGGTCGCATTGGTACCAGGCGAGGGCGTCGATCGGCAGTGCGACGGGTTTGTAGGTCCAGAGCGGATCTTCCTTGAAGTTGTAGCGGCCGGTGTAAGTTGGCTGGCTGACGAGGCGGATGGTTTCGTTGCGGATGGCTTGAGCCACCGGCACGAAGGTGCCGGGTTCATGGATGTAGTGGACGGTTCGGCCGAGGGCGCCGGCGTATGGCGGAGGACTGCTTTCCCAGGCGAGGTTGTCGCCGTCCCAGCCGTACAGGGTGAAGCCGCAGCCAAGTTCTCGCTCTTTGCGGGCGTGTTCGTTTTCGTTCCAGCCGGTGCCGGCCTCGGGGCGCGGGCGGTAGTGGGCTTTGGAGAGTTTGTAGAGGCGCCGTCCGAGGGGGTCGTAGCCGAAGTCGACAGTAAGGCGCGGATCTTGGAAATGCACCAGACGATCAAAGAGGTCCCAGTGAAGCTCGCTGCGCAGGCCGTTGGTCCAGCGCTCGGTCTGATTGCCGCGTTCGTCGTATTCGTAGTGGTTGCCTGCATAGTCGCGCAACAGGTTGTCGATCAGTTTGTGGCGGACAGGCTCCGGATCTAACGGACGGCGAACGGGTGCAGCGCTGTCGTTGAGCAGGTTGCTCGCAGGGTCGAAGTCGAAGGTTTCGGTGCCCAAGCGGCTGGTGGCGCTGAGCAGGCGGCTGACCGGGTCGTAGCGATACGAAAGCGGGCCGCGACGGCTGTCGTTGATGTCGGTGAGTTGACCAGCGGCGTCGTAGGTGTAGGCGCGTTTGATAAGCGTGGATTTGTCGTTTGCTCGGCCCAGTAGCTGTTCTTGGAGGCGTCCTGCTGGGTCCCAGTTTTGGGTTTGCAGGAGGTGGTTGCCCTGATGACGGGCGACCTCTCGGTGCAAATCATCGCGCTCGTAACTGAGCAGTTCGTGCTCGTCTAGCTTCAGACCGAGCAGATGGCCACTGCCGTAGGTCAGCCAGCTGACGCGATGGCCGTCCGGGCGAATGGTGGCGACCCGGTTATTGAGCGAGTCGTACTCGTGCTGCCAGACGGCAACCAGTGGTTCTATCAGGCTGCTGTAGTGCTGATGCTCGCGCAGCAGGTTACCGGCCGGGTCATGAAACCATTGCAGTTTGCTGATGGCGTTGGTCGCCATGACCAGATGGCCGTTGCCGTCGTAGGCGAAGTTCTCGCTCTGGGATTTGTCGCCGAGGGTGGCCCGGCGTTCGGTGAGGCGGCCCATCGGGTCGAACGTCAGCGCAATCGTGCGCTGGCCGTTGATAGTCTCGGCAAGGCGCCCGGTTTCCGGATCGTACTGATAGCGGGTCGAGCGCCCGTCGAAACCGCGCTCTTCCAGCAGCCTGCCCACAGGATCGTAGTGAAAGTGGCCGCGGCGTTCGTTTTCGTTTTCCAGCGCAACGAGGCGGCCAAGCTTGTCCCATCGATAGCGCAGGGTTTGCTCGGCGGCGTCGACGCGTTCGGCGATAAATCCCGCAGCGGTGTAACGCCAGGTGGTGCAGCGTTCAAGGCCGTCCGAGTGGGCAAGTAAGCGGCCTTCGGCGTCGCGGCTAAAGCGTTCTTCGGTTTTGTCCGGGTGTTTGATCAACACCAACTGGCCTGCTTTGTACTCGTACGTCGTGCTGTGACCAGCAGGATCTGTGAAGCGGATCATCTGGCCGCGATCGTCGTATTCCCAGCTACTCACCTTGCCCGAGCAGTCGGTGTACTTAACGAGTTGTCCGGCGTCGTTGTAGGCCAACGCCTTCGTGTTGCCGTTGGCGTCCTTGATCGCCGTAGGAAGGCCGAACGTGTTGTAGGCGTACTCGGTGACGTTCTCTAGCGGATCAATCGCTTCTACGAGATTGCCGCGAAGGTCGTATTCCCGTTTCCACAACCCACCCTCGCCATCGCTGATCTTGATCAGATGGCTTTTTTCGTCGTAGGCGTAATTCATCACGCTGTGATCAGCGCGGGTGTGCTCGGTCAGGTTGCTGAGTTTGTCGTAGCGATAGCGGTCAGTACTGCCGTCGGTATGAACGTGGCGGATGATGTTCTTCGCCTGATCACGAAAGATCCATTCCGAACGCCCATCGGCATGACTGATGCGATAGGTGTACCCAAGGCTGTCGTAGTAGTGCCGGGTTTCGTGGCCCAAAGCATCGGTGACGCAGGTCAGGCGGATGTTTTCGTCCCACGCCAGTCGAGTATCGAAACTGCCGTCGTCAGCCCATTCACGGATGGCTTTTGCATCGGGGCCAGAGCCTTGCCATTGCAAGTTCAGGCCGCGATTCGTGCGGTCGGTGTAGCGGGTGATCAGGTGGTTTTGATACTGATAGCGCCAGGCCGAACCGTTCTCATCCTGGGCCAGAACAATGTCACCAAAGTTGTCGTATTGATAGCCACACAGTTGGCGTTTGACGTCGCCATCACGAATTTCCCAAAGGCCCGTCAGACGCCCTTGATCATCAATCAAAGTGCCAAGGCGAAGATGGACTTTGTTGACGTCTTTTTCCGAGTAAGTCACCAACTCGGAAAGAACCATCTGAGCACCGTGCCGATGCTCGTAATGCAGCATCATCCCGGCGCCATTGGGAAAAACCTTGTTGATCAGAACAAAACGGTCACCCCGGCGAACATAGGTCTCCCTATGCTCCAGGCCCCGCATCAGCACCAACCGATCTTTGCTGAGGCGAACGACGGTCAGATTTTCAATGGCGTTGAAGTGAAACAGCTTGACCTTGGGAAGAAGAAATTCATGGCTACGGCCATCGGCGTCGTGGAAGACCAAGCCTTCATCCACACAGTCAAATCGGGTGGTGAACGGAGTGATCCAGCGTGCGCCAATGACGTCCTGATCGTAGGCATCCAGACTCGAACAGTAAGTCCGCGTCCACTCAATCGGAAAAGGCCCCGGCGGGCTGAAATCGGTGTGACTAACCGACTCCGAGCCCATCGCAAAGCTTATGCTCTTGATCGTCGCCGCACAGGCGCAATTCTTCTGTTCGTTAGGCCGCCCCTTGGCAGGCGTCTCCCGCTGAACCTTCTCAAGTTTCCCTTCGCCGGCCTTGCGCTTGGCCTGATTAACCACCCCCGGCGTGATGTTGAAGGATTGCCCGTGCCCATTGCGCGAACGCCAACTGACCACGGCGTCACCCAGCGTGAGCAGCAGCGAACCAATGGAATTCTGAACCCCAGGATCCGCCAGACCAGTAATCCTGGTGCGGAGCTCCGGCCCCATGGCGCGCAACAATTTGGCCTGTCTGACCACCTCCGTCTTAACTGCGTCAGGCACTAAATGCTCGACGGCGCCGTTAACTGCACCCATGCCCGCAGCAACGCAAACATCCGCCGCCGTTGCAAAGATATTGCCAATGGCAGCCTGAGGATCGTAGGCCCAGAGATCGCCTGCGGCATGAACCAACTGCTCCGCCTCAAGCAAATCGGCCTTGGCGTTCAGTTTTGGATCTACCAAGCTCTCCAAGCCAGCAGCGATCTGAAGCAGTACGCCTTCACCCAGCTTCCCCGCATCCTCAAGAATTCCGGGGAGCTTGGTCTGCGCCTGGCTCACAAAGTCATCAAGCGTCCCGACAATCGTGGCATTCAGATGCCCGATCAGAACCTCGATCAGCGCATCCCCCAGCACCATCTTCCCCGCCTGGCGCATCTCCTGACGCACCAGAAACAGCATCGGCCGCAGCGTCATTCGCGCTGCCGCCATGCCCGGCGGAAGGGGGATCATGCCAATAAGATTGATGCCTAAATTGACCCAGTCCAGCGGGTCGCGCTCGTCACTGGTCGCCAGCCGAACGATGTCATTAAGCGCATCGACCAGCGCCATGATGTTGCCCACCACCGGCAGCCCGCCGGCCACAGTCCTGATCCGCTCAAGCGAAACAATCCCGCCGCTGATCTCCCGCAGCCAGGCATCGACATTGGCCGCACCAAGACCAACGTCTTCGACCTGGATCAGATCAAGCGGAACAACCGCCACCTGAGGTTCGCGTTTCTCGCCGTCAACGGGCAGATTTAAGGGGGGCGCCAAGGATGCTCTCCGTGCTTAAAAAACCATCCGAAAAGGCGTGAATGCCAATCCGGGGGCGACGGAGGTATCAAGGCTTATGCCAACTGGAAATTAGCCAAGCAAAATCAATAGGTTAATAACTAAAACGGCGGATTTCAGCGAACGCCAACCCGGATAACAAGGCGAAAGTGCGCAAGATATTGCGCACCTCTGCGCAACCTCTTGCGCATTCTTCTACAGGCCACGAACGACGTGGGGTGTAAACCATTTTTCATCCCATTTTCAACAAATGAGTGCGCAACTTCTTGCGCAGTAGGTGTAGCGCCGGTCGCGTATAACGCGAGGAAATAGGCATAAAAAAGCCTGTCCGAAGACAGGCTTTTTCAACAACTTTTACCGCTAACGCGTATTACGAACGCAGCTTACGAACGTACAACAGGGGTAGGTGCAGTCTCAGCCACACCCAGGTCGTCGGTCGGGGCGGTGTTGTCGATGGCACGACCACCGGACGCCAGCTCGGACTGCATCTGCGGAACGTCCAGCTCACCGACCCACTTGGCGACAACCAGGGTTGCCACGGCGTTACCGCACAGGTTGGTCAGGGCGCGGGCTTCGGACATGAAGCGGTCGATGCCCAGGATCAGCGCCAGACCGGCAACCGGCAGCGTGCCGACGGCAGACAGGGTGGCGGCCAGTACGATGAAGCCGGAACCGGTCACGCCTGCCGCACCTTTGGACGACAGCAGCAGCACCAGCAACAGGGTGACCTGATGGGTGATGTCCATGTGGGTATTGGTGGCCTGAGCGATGAACACCGCGGCCATGGTCAGGTAGATCGAGGTACCGTCGAGGTTAAACGAGTAGCCGGTCGGGATCACCAGACCTACTACGGATTTCTTCGCGCCCAGACGCTCCATCTTGATCAGCATGCGTGGCAGCGCCGACTCGGACGACGAGGTACCCAGCACGATCAACAGTTCTTCGCGGATGTACTTGATCAGCTTGAGGATGCTGAAGCCGTGAGCGCGAGCGATGGCACCGAGCACCACCAGCACGAACAGCAGGCAGGTGATGTAGAAACACAGCATCAGTTGGCCGAGCTGCACCAGCGAGCTGACGCCATAGGCACCGATGGTGAACGCCATGGCACCCAGCGCGCCCAGCGGGGCGAGCTTCATGATCATGTTGATGATGTTGAACATGATGTGGGCGAAGCGATCGATGAAGTCCAGGATCGGCTTGCCGTAGGCGCCAAGGCGGTGCAGGGCGAAACCGAAGATCACCGAGAACATCAGCACTTGCAGGATGTCGCCGTTGGCGAACGCGCCGACGATGGTGTTCGGGATGACGTTGAGGATGAAGCCGACGATGCTCTGGTCTTTACCGGCGGTCACATAGGCCGCGACCTTGGAAGCGTCGAGGGTGGACACGTCGATGTTCATGCCGGCGCCCGGCTGAACGACGTTGACCACGATCAGGCCGATGATCAGCGAGATGGTCGAGACGATTTCGAAGTAGAGCAGCGCGTAGCCGCCGGTCTTGCCCACGGATTTCATGCTCTGCATGCCAGCGATGCCGCTGACGACGGTGCAGAAGATGATCGGTGCAATGACCATTTTGATCAGTTTGATGAACCCGTCACCCAGCGGTTTGAGCGTTACGGCAGTTTCGGGATACCAGTGACCGAGGGCGATACCGACGATGATCGCGACGATCACCTGGGCATACAGGGATTTATAGATGGGCTGACGAGTCGTCATTGCAGTTTCCTCAAGAGCATCGGTCTGCAACATTCCGGTTGCAGAGACGCCTAAAGTGCGAACCCTCCTGCTCGGAGGGATTTGTTTTTGTCGAGTTGCGCGCGGCAGACCTCTGCCCAGTGCATCGCAAGCACCGTGCCAGAGTTGTTAAATCGTGTGACAGGCCCGGATTCCGTGAACCGGCTGGTTAACGATAGACCCGTGGGCCGAAAGAGGATGGCGGTTTTCCGCCGTTTGACGGCAAATCATCCGCCACACTGGCGGGTATCCGCCTTGATAGGAGTGCCAGGGACGGAAATTAAATGGCGAACTGAATGCGGAACGCCGCGCCGCCCAATTCCGAATCGCCCAGGGTGAGCCGCGCGCCGTAGCTCTCGATGATGTCCTTGACCACCGCCAGACCAATGCCCTGCCCCGGGTTTTGCGTGTCCAGCCGCTCGCCGCGTTCGAGAATCCGTGCGCGCTGGCCTTCCGGGACGCCGGGGCCGTCGTCTTCAATGCACAGCTCGTCGCCCATCATCGATGACCGCCAGCTCACGCGCACTTCGCCGAGACACAGGCGATAGGCGTTTTCCAGCAGGTTGCCGAGCATTTCCAGCAAAGCGCCCTCTTCCATTTGCACCTGACAATTGTCCGGCAGGTCGAGCACGACCTTGACGCGCTTGTCGCGGTAGACCTTTTCCAGCGTGTTGCACAGGCTCTGCACGACGGGTTTCAGGGCCACGTGATAGCGCACCAGCCCGCTTTTTCGCAGGCTGGCGCGTTGCAATTGGTAGCTGATCTGCTGGCTCATGCGCTCGATCTGCGATTGCAGAATCCGCGCCTGCTCCAGGTCTTCCGGCCGTTTGGCGATCTGCTCGCTGACGCCTTGCAGCACCGCGAGCGGGGTTTTCAGGCTGTGGGCGAGATCGTCGAGGGAGTCGCGGTAACGAATGCGTTGCTCACGTTCGCTGCGCAACAGGCGGTTGAGGGAGTCGGTCAGGCGCAGCAGTTCGCTGGGGTGTTCTTCGCTGAGGCTTTCCCGCGAGCCCGCCTCGACCTGATCCAGTTCCTGACTCATGCCCCGCAGTGCACGCAGGCCCCAGGTCAGCCCGCCCCACAGCAGAATCAGCAGGACCAGCAACGCGCCGCCGAAACCCAGATAGAGTTTTTCGCGCAGGCCGGAGATGGTTTCCTGGTATTCGCGCACTGGTTGCAAGGCGACGATGCTGAAGGCGGCATTGCGCCCCCCGAGCAGTTTGATTTCGACGTCGTAGACGAAGAACTCTTCGCCGTTGGGTTGGCGGATCTTGGCGAATTCGTTGCCGCGGCCGTCGTAGCGCGGCTGGTAGTCGATGGCTTCGTCTTCGGTGGCCCGGGAGCGCCACACCAGTTTGCCGGCGCGGTTATAGATGTAGCCGAGCAAACGGCTGTCGGGCAGGGCGAACTGCTCGCCGGGCAGTAACCACGGCATCAGCAGGTGGTCGTCTTCGACACGGGCGGCGGAGATCAGCGTGGTGACGTCGGACGCCAGACGTTTTTCGATGGAGCTTTCCAGCGCCAGGCTGAAAGCGCTTTGCAGCGCCGGCAGCATGAGGAGCATGAAGATGACCGCAAGGGTCGCGGCGCCCAGCATCAGACGCAGGCGCAGCGAACGAATCATGTACAGCGCTCGGTAAACAGGTAGCCCAGGCCGCGCACGGTGTCGATCGGTTTAAAGCCGGCCGGCCCTTCCAGCTTGCGCCGCAGCCGGCCGACCAGCACTTCGATCACGTTCGGATCGCGCTCGTCGTCATCGGGGTACAGCTGCTCCATCAGGCGTTCCTTGGGCACCACTTGCTGGTGGTGGCGCATGAGGTATTCGAGAATCCGGTATTCGTAGGCGGTCAGCGCCAGCGGCTGTTCGTCCAGGGACGCCTGCTTGCGGTTGAGGTCCAGGCTCAGCGGGCCGGCAACGATGGTCGAGTGGGTGAAACCGCTGGAACGGCGCAGCAAGGCGTTGAGACGCGCTTCGAGCTCTTCGAACTGGAACGGCTTGACCACGTAGTCGTCGGCGCCGGCGGCCAGGCCTTCGACTTTGTCTTGCCAGTTACCGCGCGCGGTCAGGATGAGGATCGGGAACGCCTTGTTCTGCACGCGCAGTTGACGGATCAGGTCGAGACCGCCGACACCCGGCAGGCCCAGGTCGATGACCGCCAGATCGTGGTTGAACTGGCCCGCCTGATACAACGCTTCCTCGGCGTTGCCCACCGCTTCGACGACGTGACCGCTTTCGGTCAGGCGGGTCTGCAGGTGGTGACGCAGCAGGGCTTCATCTTCGACAACCAGCAATTTCATGACGCTCTCCCAGGCAAAGGCAACCCTCTTTTTTCAAGAGTTTCAACGACGCTGCCGAGCGCGTGCAGTGTGACGAGCCCGGCAGCGATTGTGCAATCCAGACACCGCGAAAAACAGGCTGGCGGCTTATAAAATTGGCTTATAAAACGTGGTGGACGGGTAAATAGGTGTGCTGACTCTCGCTCAGACTCAGCGAGGGCGGTTGCTGCACGGTGCGGACCGGTAAGCGGGTATCGAACAGTTTAGTCGTACTTGGCGATGACATTTGCACAGCGAAAGTGGCCGGAAGGTTCGCCGTTGACAGGCTCACGCCGTTGACGCGAGCGGTGGGATTTCCGTAGCCGGTGGCGTAGGGATCATCCAAAAGCTGCTGGCTGAACGTCTGGCTCCAGCCGCCGACTTGAGTGCCGGTGGCAAGGCTGCGGCGCAGGCCGTTGAGGCGGTCGGCGCGTTCGGTGTTCTTGCCGAAATCGGTGCGGGACACGTCCGCGTTGCCATCAGCCGCTTGCGCCGCCGCGCTGCTGCCAAGAAACGCCAGCGCCAGAAAGAGCTTGTTGAACGTCAGCATGAGCAGGTCCTCCGGCGCCAGGCGCCTTGTTGGGTACGGTTTTGAGCATACGCAGCCAGCGCTGAACCCCTCCTGAACATGTACTGGACCAGAGCATTCGTCAGCAAGCTGACTCCCACAGGTTCTGTGCTTGCCCCTGAACTCTCGGGGCAACACACATCTCCTGTAGGAGCGAGCTTGCTCGCGAATGATTTCCTCCTGTGCCATCCACCTCGCCTGATTCACCGCATTCGTCAGCAAGCTGACTCCCACAGGTTCTGTGCTTGCCCCTGAACTCTCGGGGCAACACACATCTCCTGTAGGAGCGAGCTTGCTCGCGAATGATTTCCTCCTGTGC